>JAAZBI010000019.1 GCA_012513875.1 Mollicutes bacterium | reverse complement strand
CAACTTCAAAAATTCCTAAATCAGCTTTTATTTTTCCAGTGAAAGAGCAATTTTTAATTAAAACAGATGCTATGCCGGCTCTCATATTTGAACCTTCTGCATTGTGAACTACTTTATATTTGTTAGCTATAAAAACTTGATTAATTATATTAGAAGTTGTAGTTTTTCCATTAGTCCCAGTTATCGCTATGATTTTTTTAGGACGATCAATATATTTTAAAAAATCATCACATAGATCAACAGCAATTAAACCCGGTAGTTGAGTCCCTTTTTTAGGGAAAAATTTATTAATTACTAAAGAAGTTGTTTTTGCTATAAAGAATACTAAATAAAATTTAATTTTTTTCATAATATCACCTTTTTAATTATAACACATCTTTAAATAATAGAGATGTAAAGAGAGGCTTTTTTGTTTGCAATCTCTCTTAATCTATTTTATGATAATAATAGGTGATAATATGAATGAAAAAATATTTCGAGCTTATGATATTAGAGGAATTTATGGAGAAGAGTTAAATTCTTTTTTAGCGTACCATGTTGGTTATGCTTTTGGACAAGAGTTAGAAACTTTAAATCAAAAACAAATAGTTGTTGGTTATGACAATCGTGATTCTTCACATGAATTAGCGACTTCTTTGATGAAAGGTTTAACTGATTCAGGAATGGAAGTAATTAACGTTGCCTTAGCTACAACACCTATGGTTTATTATGCATCTGTTCATTATAAAATAGATCCTAACATTATCGTTACAGCTAGTCATAGCCCAGCTCAATATAACGGAATTAAAATAGGATATAGTTCAATTAAATCTATGCATGGTGAAGAAATTCAAAGATTAAAAAATCAAATAAAAGAAAACATTAATAAAGAATTATCAATAAAAGTTGGTCAAGTTATTAATCGAGATATCAAACCGGCTTATTTAGAAATGTTGCAAACAAAAATAAAAATGGGACCAAGAAAATTAAAAGTAGTAATTGATTGTGGAAATGGAACTCCATCGATAATTGCTGAAGCTGTTTTTAAAAATACTGGCATGGAAATTATTCCAATATTTTGTGAGTCAGATGGTTCTTTTCCGAATCACCATCCAGATCCAGCTGTATTAGAAAATAATCATTTTTTAATTGAAAAAGTTTTAGAAACAAAAGCTGATGTTGGTTTTGGTTTTGATGGAGATGGAGATCGTTTAGGAATTGTCGATGAAAAAGGTAATATGATTTATACCGATATTTTTATGGCTATTATTTGGAATGATTTAATGCCTAAACTTTCTGATAAAAAAGCTTTACTTGATGTTAAATGTTCTAAAGCTTTAGAAGATGAAGTTGTTCGTTTAGGTGGGAAACCAGTTTACAATCGAACAGGTCATTCTTTTATGAAAAAAGCTATGACAGAGGGAAACTTCTTATTTGGAGGAGAATTATCTGGACATGTCTTTTTTAGAGATGATTTTTATGGTTATGATGATGGTATTTATGCTGCTTTAAGATTGTTAAAAATATTATCGGAAAGTAATCGTTCTTTATCTAGTTATACAGAAAACATTCCTAAATATCATTCAACACCAGAGATATTAGTTAAAGTAACAGACAGTACTAAATTTCAAATAGTTGAAAAAATTACAGAATATTCTAAAAATAAAGGGTATGAAACTTTAACAATTGACGGAGTAAGAGTCTTATTTCCTGATGGTTGGGTTTTGGTTAGAGCATCTAACACAGGCCCCAATTTAACAACTAGATATGAAGCGACAAATGAAACGAGACTAGAAGAAATAAAGCAAGAATTTCAAACAGAATTAGAAACAATAATAAAAACTACTTTGTAGTTTTTTTATTGTTAATTGATT
>JAAZBI010000003.1 GCA_012513875.1 Mollicutes bacterium | reverse complement strand
ACATTAGATAATCAAAGAAAACAACAATATCAGAATTATTTAGATGGAAAAGAAACAAATCCAGAAGAAAGATTTAGTTTTGAAATTATGGATATTTTAAATAAAATTGGTCTAGATATATTTGATAAAAAAGCTGTTTTATATTTAGATTTAATTAAAATTATATATAATTCATCTTCAGATTTAAACAATTATGATTACTTAAAAATAAAAAGTTCTGAATTATATTTCAAAGTTGCTAGAGAAACAAATGATGTAGGGATAAAAACATTTCACGAATTAATAGATAAATTATTTGAAAATATTGATTTTAAAAATAATGATTATATCTTAGAGTCTTTTCCAGAGGAAGAAATCAAAAATCCATCTGATTTAGCCTTTTTAATTGCTATGGATTTAAAGCATCAAATTTATCGCGGATCAAAAAAGATAATAAAATAATTTATCTTTTTTTTTTATTTATGTTATTATATAAATATAATAAGGAGTAAAAAAATGAAAAAAAACGCATTTACTTTAATCGAATTATTAGGAGTAATCGTTATTTTAGCAATCATATTAGTTATCACAGTTCCAATTGTTTATGGAATAATTAAAAATTCAAATAAACAAGCTAAAAGATTTTCAGCTCAAACTTATGTTAAACAAATTAACGTTTCTTTACAAAGTGATAAGTTTGATTCAAATTTTTTTGAATCATCTGATTTACACAATTGTTATGATGTAGAAATCATTAATAATTATTTAGAAGTTGACGGAGACATGCCAGACCAAGGGTTGGTTTGTTTAAATGAGTACAACGATTTAGTTGTCTCAGCTAGTTTAAATATTGATGAAGTAAAATCATATTACACTTTAGAAACCGGAGTTGAAGTTATAGAAGATGAGTATTTTTTAACAAATATTGATCAGTTATCTGCGGTTTGGTTTTGGTGTAATGCAGAAATACCAAACGAAATTCAATATGTAGATAATCCAGAAAAAACCACCGAAGTATTAGATATTCTTCAAAGATTAAAATATAATGTTATTTTTATTCCAATGTCATATAGTGAAATATCACGTTATGAAAATTTCATTAATGAAGCGAGTAGAAGAAATATAGCTGTTTATGCTTTAGAAGGAGACTTTAGATTTATTTTACCTTCTTCTTATCAATCAGCTATATATGATTTAGTAGATAATATAAAATCATATAATGATTTAGTTGGATATTCAAAAAAAGTAAAAGGTGTTCATTATGATGTTGAATTCTATACTAATGCTGGAGATAATATGGGAATTAGTGATGAATATAAATTTATTGATGGTCAAAGTGAAGCGGCTAAAAATGGAATTCGCCGAGAATTATTTGTTCAATTTGTCAATTTATCATCATCATATGCTCATGAAAATAATTTAAAAATTGGTTTTGATCTTCCTGTTTGGATAAATAGATATTCATATTATGATAACGGAATTGACAAGCCAATTATTGATGATATTATTAAAAATTTAGATCATGTAGCAATTATGAATTATACAACAAATCATAACAATATGTATAATGGATTAACTTGGACTGGAGAATTTCATCATGGTATTGATCCTCCAGAAATAACAATTATGGTTAGTGAACCTATTATTGATACTTTAAATCGTTATCAAGTTGTATATTTAAATGGTTATGAATTACCAGTTTTTGAAGCGGAATATAATGCTAAATTATCTAATCCAAGCCTAGTGCCAACTTATATTGCAGCAGATTATGAATATACATATGAATATATTTCTTGGATGATGTCAGAATTGAATGATGATTTAAATCAATATCATGAAACTCAAAATTTTGATATTGATTTTGGTTTTTGTACTCATCATATTTATAATTTGTTAGAATTAATTGCAGAATAAAAAAAACATTTTAATTTCTCTAACTTTATGATATAATTAAAAAAAATGAAAGGAGAAAATAAATGGCAAAAAATATTGAAAAATCTTCAATCGCAGATATGAATGCAAACGTTATGGCTTTAGTAGCATACTTAGGAGGAGGAGTTTTAGCTTTTATTCCTGGAGTACGTTATTTTGCTTGGATAGTACCAGTAATTATTTTACTGCTTGAAAAGAAAAGTAGTTTAGTTAAAAAAAGTGCTGCACAATCAATTGTTATTCAATTAATTGCAACAATTGTAAGCTTCATTTTATATGTAATTGTTTACAATATAGTTCTTAATTCAATCACAGCTAATCCATGGAGTATTTTAACTGGAGCTGCAACAGGATTATCTACTGTATCTACAATTGCAATGGTTTTTCAAATCGCAATTGGACTAGTAGTTATTGTTGCTTCAATTAAAGCTTATAATAACGAATATTTTAAAATACCATTTGTTTCTACAATAGCAGACAAAATTGAAAAATTAGCTGCTAAAATTATGAAATAAATAAATCATTTAAAACTAACTAGTATCTAGTTAGTTTTTATTTTTTATGATAAAATAAAAGAGGTGATTTATTTGAAAATATTATTACATATGTGTTGTGCTCCATGTACAACATATCCTTTAAAAATATTAAGAAATAAACAATTTAATGTCGAAGGCTTTTTCTATAATCCTAATATACATCCTCAAGATGAATTTGATCATAGAAAGAGTACCGTTGAAGAATATTCTCATATTGTTGATTTAAAAGTACATTATGATTTCGATTATCAGGAACAACAATGGTTAGACTATAAAGATGATAATCGTTGTAAAATGTGTTATGAAATAAGATTAGAAGCAACTGCTAAATATGCATCAGAAAATAATTATAATGGTTTTACAACTACATTATTAGTAAGTCCATATCAACAACACGAATTGATAAAAGAAATTTGTGAATCATTATCAAAAAAATATAATATTAAATTTATATATTATGATTTTAGAGAAGGTTTTAGAGAGGGTCAAAATACAGCGAAAGAATTAAACTTATATCGTCAAAAATATTGCGGTTGTATTTATTCTTACCGAGAAAGAGAGATGAAGATTAATGCTAAGTGATATCGAAATTGCTTCTTCATGCCAAATAAAAAAAATAACTTCAATCGCTAAAAAAATAAAACTAAAGAAAAGAGATTATATTTGTTATGGTGAAGAAAAAGCTAAAATAAATTATGAAAATATTAAAGTAAAAAAACAAGGTAATTTGATCTTAGTAACTTCAATTAATCCAACATCTGCTGGAGAAGGAAAAACAACTACAAGTATTGGTTTAGTAGATTCTTTAAATAAAATAGGTAAAAAAACTATTCTTTGTTTAAGAGAACCATCATTAGGTCCATGTTTTGGAATCAAAGGTGGAGCTTGTGGCGGAGGATATTCTCAAGTTATTCCTATGGCAGACATTAATTTGCATTTTACTGGAGATATTCATGCTTTAACAGTCGCTAACAACTTAATAGCAGCCTGTTTAGATAATCATTTATATTTTGGTAACGAATTAAAAATTGATCCTAAAACTATTTGTTTTAATCGTGTTTTAGATTTAAATGATAGAGCATTAAGAAAAGTTACCACTAACTATGATAGTGATTTAAACAGAAACACATCTTTTGACATTACAGTAGCTTCAGAATTAATGGCTATTTTATGTTTAGCACGTGATCTAATGGATTTAAAGAAAAGAATAGATAATATCACTATTGGTTATACTAAATCTAAAAAAAGAATTACAGTTAAAGATTTAAAAATAAGTGGTTCTATTACGTTGCTGTTAAAAGATGCAATCAAACCTAATTTAGTTCAAACTTTAGAACATAATCCAGTTTTAATACATGGAGGTCCCTTTGCAAACATCGCTCATGGTTGTAATAGTTTAATTGCAACTAAGACGGCATTAAACTTAAGTGATTATGTTGTTACTGAGGCTGGTTTTGGAGCGGATCTAGGAGCTGAAAAGTTTTTTGATATAAAGTGTCGGATTGGCAATTTAAAGCCTAATTTAGTGGTTTTAGTCGCTACTATTAGAGCATTAAAACTTCATGGTGGAATAAATGTTCAAGAATTAAACAAAGAAAATATTAAAGCTTTAGAAAAAGGATTTTGTAACTTACAAAAACATTATCAAAATCTTAAAAAATATAAGATACCTATTGTAATTGCATTAAATAAATTTCCTAGTGATTATCAATCAGAAATAGATTTTCTTATTAAAAAATGTCAAGATTTAAATATGGAAATTGAATTAAACGATACATTTAGTCAGGGTAGTAAAGGTGGAATTAATTTAGCAAAAGCAGTAATTAAAAAGATAACTAAATCATCTTTTAAACCTTTATATAATAATTCTTTACCTTTAGATAAAAAAATAGATAAGATTGCTAAAGAAATATATGGCGCTAAAGAAGTTATATATAGTGAAGAAGCTAAAAAAGAACTGAATCAATTAGCAAAAATGGGATTTAATGAATATCCTGTTTGTATAGCAAAAACACAATATTCATTTTCTGATGAAAAAAACTTAATAGGTTGTCCACAAGGTTTCATGATTACAATTAATCAAATAAAATTGAGCAGTGGAGCAGGTTTTGTCGTTGCTTTAACAAAAAATATAATGACGATGCCAGGTTTACCAAAGGTGCCACTAGCAGAAAAAATTGATATTGATAAAAACAATAAAATAAGCGGTTTGTTTTAGGAGGAAAATATGAATATAATTATTTTTGTATCATTAATAGTCTGTTTAATAGTAATTGGATTTACTATATTGTTAGGATTAAGAGAAAAGAAAAAGACTAATAAATATTTACCAGCTATTATTTTAGTTTATATTACTATGTTGTTATTAGTTTTTAATTTAGTGTTTTCTAAATTTCTTAATTTTGATCAAAATACAGCTTTATTAATTTCAATTATTAATTTATTAGTCGGATTATTTTGTTTAACTATTGGAATTATTTTTGATATTAATACTTATTTTAAAAGCAGAAAGAGATGATAAAATGTTAATTGCAGATAAATGGGAAGATTATAAATTAATTAAAACTTCTCATGGAGAAAAGATTGAATTATGGGGTAATTATCTTTTGAGAAGACCAGATCCACAAATTATTTGGGATAATGATAATTTTAACAGCGAAAAATATGATGCAATTTATCACCGCTCTAACCAAGGTGGTGGTTATTGGGAAATAAAAAATAAAATTGCTGATCGTTGGGAAATTAAATATAATGATTTAGTTTTTAATGTAAAATTAATGGGATTTAAACATACTGGAGTTTTTCCAGAACAAGCTGTAAATTGGGATTATATGATTAATAAAATTAAAAAATCAAAAAGACCAATCAAAGTATTAAATTTATTTGCATATACTGGAGGAGCAACTATAGCGTGTCTTTCTGCAGGGGCAGAAGTTACTCATATTGACTCATCTAAAGGAATTGTAGAATGGGCTAAAGAAAATGTTAAATCCTCTCATTTAGATGAAACAAAAGTTAGATATTTAGTCGATGATGTGCAAAAATTTGTTCAAAGAGAAATTAGAAGAGGAAATAAATATGATGCAATAATCATGGATCCTCCCTCTTTTGGTAGAGGATCTAATAAAGAATTATGGAAATTAGAAGAGCATTTATATAATTTAGTAAGTTTATGTTCTGAAATATTGAGTGATAGTCCTTTGTTTTTTATTATTAATTCTTATACGACTGGTATTTCTAAAACTGTATTAGAAAATGTTTTATACTTATTAATAAATAATAAATATTCAGGAATAATTAGTAGTGATGAAATTGGATTGTTAAGTGAAGAAAAATTAATCTTACCTTGTGGCATATATGCTCGATGGGAAGAAAAATAATGAAAGAAATTTTATATGAAGATAATCATCTTTTAGTTGTTGTTAAAAAACCTAATATTCCTGTTCAATCTGATGATAGTGGGGATCTAGATTTATTAACTGAATTAAAAGAATATTTAAAGAAAAAGTATCAAAAACCAGGTAATGTTTATTTAGGATTAATTCATCGTTTGGATCGCCCAGTAGGTGGAATCATGGTTTTTGCTAAAACTTCTAAAGCAGCGGGAAGATTAAGTGAACAAGTTAGAAGTCGAAAGATAGAAAAAAAGTATTTAGCATTAGTTTATAATAAATTTGACAAAAGAGAAGGCAAGTTGATTGATTATATTATTAAAGATCCTATAACTTTCAGCTCGAAAATTACAGATAAAAAAATAGGTCAAGAAGCTATTATGGAATACAAAGTTTTGAATTATGATTCGAACACTAACTTTAGTATAGTAGAAATAAATTTATTAACTGGTAGACATCATCAAATTAGAGTTCAATTAACAAACTTTAATCATCCTATTTTTGGAGATCAAAGATATGGACCAGAACAAAATAAAGTTCAAATTCATTTGTGGGCATCTAATTTAAAGTTTTCTCATCCGATTACAAATGAAATAATGAGTTTTAAAAATTTACCTAGTTGGTATCAAGGAGAAAATTATGAGTAAAGAAGTTATTAAAATAAAAAATTTATCGAAATATTATGGAAACATTATGGGCGTTAAAGATATAAATTTAACAATTAATCAAGGAGAAATATTTGGTTTTATTGGCCCTAATGGAGCAGGTAAATCGACAACGATTAGAGCAATGTTAAACTTTCTTTTCCCCACTTCAGGAAAAATAGAAATCTTTGGTTTAGATTCAGTAAAAGATAGTAATTTAATTAAAGAAAAAGTTGGATATGTTCCTTCAGAAGTGAATTATTACGACTATATGAAAGTAAGAGATTTATTTAATTTTAATAAATCTTTATATCCAAATGTTACTCAAAAAGAAATAGATCGCTTATGTAAATTATTTGATTTAAATCAAAATAGAAAGATTAATAAATTATCTTTTGGTAATAAAAAGAAAGTTGCTATTATTCAGGCTTTAATGTTTAATCCTCAGTTGTTAATTTTCGATGAACCAACTAATGGATTGGATCCTTTAATTCAAAATAAATTATTTGATGAGTTATTGACTAGGCAAAAACAAGGAGTAACAATCTTTTTATCTAGTCATAATTTAAGAGAAGTTGAAAAATATTGTGATCGAGTTGGAATTGTTAGAAATGGTAAAATAATTGATGTTAAAAAAATCGATCAATTAAATAATAAAAACATTAAAAAAGTAGTTATAAAATTAATGAAAAAGATTAATTTATCTTTAGAAGGAATTTCTGATCTAATATATAAAAATAAAGAGTTATCATTTAAATATAAAGGCGAAATTTCAAAATTGTTGAATACTTTATCTGAAGTGGAAGTTTTAGATGTTAATATAATTCCTTTATCTTTAGAAGAAGATTTCTTAGATTATTATGGAGAGTAGGTATAATATGTTAATTAAATTAGAAAATCGCAAAAATTTAAAAGGTGCTTTAATTTGGGGTGGAATCTTATCATTTATAATAATCATTTATTTAGCATTCTTCCCTTCAATGGCTTCATCTGATTTTTCTGAATTGATAAATTCTAAACTTGGTTTTATGCCCGAAGGATTGTTAGAATCGTTTGGATTAAATGATATGCCTGATTTTGGTGTCTTTTTAGAATACTTTTGTTATGTATTTCAATTTATAATTATTGGTTTAGTTATTTATGGAATGATTTTAGGTACTAAATCTATCGCAAAAGAAGAAGGGGATAAATCAATTGAATATTTATATTCTAAACCAATCAAAAGGTCTCAAATTGTTACATCAAAAATTATATCTTCATTTTTGATGATTATTTTAGTAATGACCATGGTTTTAATATCTTCAATTATTTCAACTTTCTTTTTAAACGAAACAGATAGTATTAAAGTTATAGTTTTAGTTCATTTATTTAATTTGATTCCAATTTTAGCATATTGGATGATAGGATTTATTTTTTCGGTAATTTTAAGAGATGATAGTAAATCAATTGTTTTAGCATTATCTTTCTTTTTTGGGACATACTTAATAGGTGTTATTTCTAATACAGTTGATAAATTAAATTTCTTAAAATATTTTTCGCCAATTAATTACAATCCATCTGTCAATGTTTATAAATTTTTTGAAAACATTAATAATGTTTCATTAAATGTGATTGGAATTATAATTTGTGTTATACTTATTATAGGAGGAACAATATTTACGTATTTATATTATAATAAAAAAGATTTATATTGTTAATTAAAAATATGGAAAATAAAAATTTATTGAAGAAAAAAATTTCTGAATATATTTTTCCTAAAGAAATACAAAAAAATTACTTAGAAGGAAAAAAAGGAACATACACTATTAAGCGATTATATTTAAATGATTATTTAGATTATCATTTTAATGATGGAAATAATTATATTTTTGAAGAATGTACATTAACTCAAGCTTTTTTAAGTTTGAAAAATCAATATGTAGCTTTTAAAAATTGCTTTTTTGGTGGTAATGTAGCAATTGAAAATAAAAAAACAGAATATGGAAGTGTTATAGAATTTACAGGCAATTATCGACGAGAAGAAAGATATGTAGATTTAGAAAAATTATTTATTTCTTGTTCTAATATTTCTTTTGATGATTGTCTTTTATTAAAAGCGAAAGAATTAAATTTGACTGGTAACTATTTAAAGATTGTAGATAGTGAAATTTCTCCTAAAGAAGTAAGGTTGAATAATTTTTCTTTTTGTATAGTTGAAAATTCATCGATCAATAATTTTGATTTTGAAAACGAAGTAAAATCAACTTATGTAGAAAAAAGTGATATCAATGGATTTTACTACGATCTATATGAATGGGGATATTCACCAGAATTAGAAACATATAAAGAATCAGGGAAAAAAGCCGTTTTATAATGGAGGCAAATCATGAAAATAGAAGATATTATTAATTTTTTAAAACCAATTGGATTAAAATTTTTAACTGCTATTTTAGTTTTAATTGTAGGATTATTTATTATTAAATTAATCAAAAGAATAATTGAAAACAAATTAACAAAACAAAAAACAGACAACACTTTAAAACCATTTCTTTTATCAACGATAGTATTTATGTTGAAATTAATTTTAGCAATTATTATTGTAGGTATTTTAGGAATCGATACTTCATCTTTAGTAGCAGTTGTAGCGTCTTTAGGCTTTGCTATTGGTTTAGCCTTTCAAGGATCATTATCTAATTTTGCAGGTGGAATATTACTAATTATATTTAAACCTTTTAAATTAGGTGATTATATTGAAGCAAATGGTATTGAAGGAACAGTTAGTTCTCTTAAAATTTTATATACCGAGTTAATTACTGTCGATAATAAAGTTATTTTTATTCCTAATGGTAATTTATCTAATTCAAATATTGTTAATTATACAGCGAAAAAAACAAGGATGTTAGATTTATCCTTTTCAGCAGATTATGATGAAGAACCAGAAAAAGTTAAAAAAGTACTATTAAAAGTAGTTAATAAACATAAATCAATTTTAAAAGAAAAAGAACCATTAGTAAGAATGTTATCACATGATGCTAGTGCAATTGTTTATCGTGTTCGAGTATGGGTTAAAACTGAAGAGTATTGGAATGTATATTATGACTTAATGGAAAATGTTAAAACAGAATTTACTAAAGAAAACATTTCAATTCCATATAATCAATTAGATGTTAAAATAAAAAAATAAAGTTGGTGAATAACTTGATGAATGATAAAAAAATAATGAATTATGATTTTAAAATATATGATTTAGAAAATGATTTTGATTTAATAAAAAATTGGAAAATTTTTATTAGTCCAGAGGGACAAATATTAAGAGTAGCACCTTTTGATAATTTAGAATCAAATCATGATAGTTATGTCTTTGAATATTTTAAAAAAGTATTAAAAAGAGATGCTTCTCAATTGTTATTGTTTTTAAAAGAAAATCATCCAAAATGTAATTCTTATAATTATTCATATAAAGATTTAATGATTGATTATTTTGGATATGTTGATTTTGAAAACAATATTTTAAAAAATGATTTTATAATTGGTAAACCTGATTATGAAATTAACAAACATAAAACAACAAATCAACAAATCAAAGTTTTACTTCGTTTATTATCAAAATATAATGCAAATCCAGATTTAATATTTCAAGCTTTAGAAAAAGATGAAGAGAGAATTTCTCAACATCATCTATAAAAATAAAAAGGGTTGGTGAACTGATGAAAATATTATGTATTGGTCATGCCTCATATGATATTACAATTCCTTATGATGGTTATCCAATAGAAAACACTAAAAATCGTGTTTCTGAAAAAGTAGAATGCGGTGGCGGTCCTGCTGCTAATGCTGCTTATTTATTAGGAAAATGGGGTTTAGAAACAACTTTTGTTGGTTGTTTAGGTAAAGATATATATGCTGAAAGAATTATCAAAGAATTTAAGAGTGTTTCCGTCAATACAGATCATCTAGAATTAGATGAAGATGATGAAACAACCTTATCTTTTATAATAGTTAATAAAAGAAATGGAAGTCGTACAGTTATAGCTCATCGTCAAAAAGATATGAATTTAAAAAATAAATGTGATTTATCTGCAGATATTATTTTAGCAGATGGACAAGAATTAGATGCTACTATTCAAGCGATAGAAGCTAATCCAAATGCTATTTCTATTCTCGATGCTGGAAGTTTAAAAGAAGAAAATATCATTTTAGGTAAAAAAGTTAATTATTTAGTATGTTCTAAAGTATTTGCAGAAGATTATACTAAAATTAAAATAGATTTTAATAATCCAGAATCTATATCTAAAATTTATGAAAAAATGAGCAATGATTTTAAAAACAATATAATCATCACTTTAGAATCTAAAGGTTGTTTATATGTTAAAGACAAAGTTATTAAATTAATGCCTAGTATTAATGTTACTCCTGTTGATACAACAGGAGCAGGTGATCTATTTCATGGAGCCTTTACTTATTGTTTGGCAGCTAATTATGATTTAGAAAAAACATTACGTATTTCTAACATAACAGGAGCTTTATCAGTAACTAAAATGGGAGGAAGAAATTCTGTTTTTCCACTTGAGGAAGTTTTAAAAATATATGAAAAAACCTTATGATGATATTTTTTTAAAACATTGTCCAACAATAGATTTACATGGTTGTGATCGAGATTATGCTTTAATTTTAGTTGAAGATTTTATTAATGAAAACATTTTGTTGAAAAATAGAAAAGTAGTTATTATTACTGGAAAAGGTTCAGGAATAGTAAACAAAACAACTTTAAATTTTTTAAAAAATAATCGATTAGTTATTAATTATCAAATAAATCCATTTAATTTAGGAATGATAATAGTTGATTTAGAATAAAAAACAATATGTTTTTTATTTTTTTTATTGATAGAAACATGGTATAATATTAAAGGTGAAATGAATGAATTATATATTAAATAATACGTCTTATGAAGTTTTAATAATTAGAAAAAAAATTAAAAATATGTATTTAAAAGTAAGAAATGAACAAATAGTAATTACTTGTCCAACATTTATCTCTGAAAAGAAAATATATGACTTTATTAAAAATAATCACAAATTTTTATTGAAGAATTTAACTAAAAATGATAACTTTTTTTTGGGTAAAGAAATAGATGTTATATCAATTTCAAATTTAAAACATCCTGAATATAATGATCAAAAACTATATATTAAAAGTCATAATACTTATGATAAGGAATTAAAAAAAATTGCTTCAGATATTTTTCAAAAAAGATTGGAACTGATTTATCAAAAAATAGATGAAAACATTCCTTTTCCTAATTTGAAAGTAAGAAAAATGCTGACTCGTTGGGGAGTTTGTAATCGAAAAAACAATACTATTACTTTAAATTTAGATTTAATTAAATATGATGAAAAATATATTGATTATGTTATTGTTCATGAACTAATGCATTTTCTTCAACCAAATCATTCTATAAATTTTTGGTCTAAGGTAGAAGAATATTGTCCTAATTATAAATTATTAAGAAAAAAATTAAGAGAGTAGGTATCTAATGGAAATTATTTCTTTAACAAATGAAAAAATTAAAAGCTTAAAAAAGCTTCAATTAAAAAAATATCGAGATGAATCTAATACTTTTATAGTAGAAGGTTTTCATTTAGTAGAAGAAGCTTTTAAAGCTGGTTTATTAAAAGAAGTGTTCTTATTATCGAACGTTGATTATAATCAATCAATTCCCAAAACAATTGTTTCTGAAAAAATAATGAAACATATAACAGAATTAACTTCAATACCATCAATTATTGGTTTGTGTAAAAAATCTGACCAACAACAAGTAGGAAATAAAGTTTTAGTTCTTGATCGAATTCAAGATCCAGGTAATTTAGGTACTATATTACGCAGTGCATCTGCATTTAATATCGATACAATCGTTATAAGTGATGATTCAGTTGATTTATACCATCCTAAAGTTATTCGTTCAACCCAAGGTATTTTCTTTAATTTAAATATTATTATTAGTAATTTAGAAGTTATATTACCAGTTTTTAAAAAAACTCATCATATAATTGGAACTGATGTAAATAATGGAATAGATGTTTCTCAATATCAATTTCCAGAAGCTTTTGCATTAATTATGGGAAACGAAGGTTCAGGAATAAATACCGATTTTCAAAAATTATGTTCTGATTTTATTTATATTAAAATGAATAAAACATGTGAATCTTTAAATGTTGCTATTGCAACTAGTATTATTTTATATGAAATGAATAAGAGGTGAAAAGATGAAATTAATTAATCTAGGTAAATATACTTCAACTCATGGTCTTCAAGGTGAAATGAGAGTATTAACTGATTATCAATTAGAAGATTTTAAAATTGGCATGATGATCACTATTAATAATCAATCTTATAAATTGTTAGCAGCTAGAACTCACAAAAAATATGTTATGATTAAATTAGAAGGTTTAAATTCTATAGAAGATGTTATTCCATTAAAAGGATTAGATATTTATACAGACGAAGAAAACATTTCAAAAGATAAGATTCTTATTGATTTATTAGGATTCTCTGTTTATAATAAGAAATTGTATTTAGGAAACATTATCGAAATAAGAAAAGGCCCCAAATTTAATTTTCTTGTTACAGATAAAGAAACAATTATTCCTTATCTTGATCAATTTATAGTTGAAATAAATTATGAAAAGAAAAGAATAGAAACTACATATTTATTAACTGAATAGGAGGTAATTATGAAAATTGATATTTTAACATTATTTCCTCAAATGTTTAATGGGTTTTTAAATGAATCTATTATTAAGAGAGCTTTAGAAAACAAAAAGGTTGAAATTTTAATTAGAAATATTCGTGATTATTCAAAAGATAAACATCAAAAAGTAGATGATACTCCATATGGTGGAGGTGCAGGTATGGTTTTGATGTGTCAACCTATTTTTGATGCAGTTAAAGATCTAAAACAAGAAAATACTAAAGTAGTTTTATTAACTCCTCAAGGAGTTACATATAATCAAAAGCTAGCTGAAACATTAAGCAAAGATGAACACTTAATTTTAATTTGTGGACATTATGAAGGATTTGATGAAAGAATTAGCTCTTTAGCAGATATGGAAATCAGTATTGGTGATTATGTTTTAACTGGTGGAGAATTACCAGCTATGGTAATTACTGATAGTATAACGAGATTAGTTGAAGGGGTTATTGAAAAAGAATCAATCGCTAATGAATCTTTTATAGAAGATTTATTAGATTATCCTACTTATACTAAACCTAGAGAATATGAAGGAATGAAAGTTCCAGATGTTTTGTTAAATGGTAATCATAAAGAAATAGAAAAATGGCGTCAAACAGAAAAGATGATTAAAACTTTAGAAAAAAGACCAGATTTAGTTAAAAATAAAAAAACAGGTTATGTTTTAATTAGAAATCATAAAACTCAAGAGGTTAGTTATTTTGAATATACTAAAATTAATGGTTTAGAAATAACTCCTAAAAACGATCCAAGACGTGATGATATTATTAGTATTAATAAAATGATTATTATTAAAAAATCTTTTATTGAAAAAATTGCCAAAATTAGAATAAATAAAAAATTAGGTATTATATTAAATGAATTTAACAATTTATTATTAAGTGAAGATGATGATGAAGGTACAGCAGCTCTTTTAGGAGAAGCAGTAAAATATAGAGACTATATCATCAGTACTTACATTAAATATTTAGGTGAAGAATATCGTCATCAAATTTTAAAACAAATTCAAATTGTTATTAAAGAGTTAAATAGGCGTCTTAATTTAATAGCAGAACTTAAAGAAAAAACTAATGAAGATTATGAGCACAAAACCAGATAATAGTTGTATCTTTTTAAAATATATGATAAACTTTTAATGTTGAAAAAGATGATCCGCTTTAAATAATGATCATTGATAAGAAAAGGAGTGACAGAGATGAACGTTATTGACAAAATAACTGAAAAACAACTTAATCCTAATATTCCAGAATTTAGAGTAGGAGATACAGTAAATGTTGGAGTAGAGATAGTTGAAGGAAAAAGAAAACGTATCCAAAATTTTGAAGGAATTATAATTTCTCGTAAAGGTAAAGGTATCAGTGAAACTTTTACAGTTAGAAAATTATCTTCAGGAATTGGTGTTGAAAGAACTTTCCCAGTAAACTCACCTGTAATTGCAACTTTTACAGTTGTTAAAAAAGGTAAAGTTAGAAGAGCTAAATTGTATTTTGTTAGAAATTTAATTAAACAATTTAAAACAAAAGAAAGGAATTAATAAGGTCTAAGACCTTATTTTTCAATTAAAATGAAAAAAAATTTAAAATCAATTGTTTTTTATTTAGCAATTATCATATTTGTTATCTTATTAAGAATTTTTATTATTACACCAATTATTGTCGATGGAGATTCAATGAAACCTACTTTACATAATAATGATGTAATGATTTTAAATAAAATAGGATATTCATTAAATGGTTTGAATCGTTTTGATATTATTGCAATTAAAAGAGAAGAAGAACATTTAATCAAAAGAGTTATTGGTTTACCTGGAGAAAAGATTGAATATAAAGATAATCAGTTATATGTTAATAATAAGATGATAAAAGATGAGTATGCAAATATAACAGATGATTATAGTACTGAATATTTAATAAAAGATGGAATTATTCCTCAAGATAAATACTTTGTATTAGGAGACAATCGTTTATTTTCTGCCGATAGTAGAATTATTGGTTTTATTGACAAAAAAGATATTCTTGGAAAAACTAATTTTATAATTTTTCCATTTAATCATTTTAAGATAATAAAATAGAGTTATTAAAAACTCTTTTTTTATGTTAAAATAACTTTAGGTGTTTTATGAAAAAAGAAATTAAAAATATTGTTAAATTAATTATTTTATTTATTATATTATTTATTTCTCTTTTATTAAATAATAATCAAAGGGAAGATATAATTATATTTAATTATTGTATTGATGGAGATACATTTAATGCCTTAATAGATAATAATCCAACAACCATTAGGTTATTAGCAGTTAATACTCCAGAAAATACTAATAAAAAAGAATATTATGGAGAAGAATCTAGTTATTATACTTGCGAATTATTAAAGTCTGCTCAGCAAATAAAAATAGAATATGATAATAACTCTGATTTAAAAGATAAATATCAAAGAACATTAGGTTGGATATTTATTGATGACAAATTATTACAATTATTTATAATTGAAAACGGTTATGGAGAAGTAAAATACTTATATGGTGATTACAAATATACAAATAAATTACTAAAAGCAGAAACAACGGCTAAAACTAATAAACTAGGTATTTGGAAAGAGGATTAAGGAGATGATAATATGAATGAAAATAAAACTAATATCAATTGGTATCCAGGTCATATGGCTAAAACTAAAAGATTAATCAAAGAAAAAATTAAATTAGTTGATTTAGTTTTCGAAGTAATTGATGCTCGCATTCCCTTTTCATCTAAATTAAAAGAAATAGATGAATATTTAAATGATAAAGAAAAAATATTAATTATGACAAAAATTGATTTAGCAGATCAAGAAGAAACTAAAAAATGGGTTAAATATTATCAATCTTTAGGATATCTAGTTATTACTCTTAATTTATTAACTGATAAAACAAATTTAATTGAATCTGAATTAAAAAATAAATTAAAATTGATAAACGAAAAATTAGCTGTTAAAAAGATTAAAAAATCTATTTTAAGAGCATTAATTGTTGGAGTGCCTAATGTTGGTAAATCAACACTAATCAATGCTCTAGCAAACAAGAGAGCAGCTCACGTTGGTAATAAACCAGGTATTACAAAAGGTTTAAGTTGGATTAAAGTAAATGATTATTTAGATTTATTAGACACTCCAGGTATTTTATGGCCTAAATTAAATAGTGAAGAAGAAGCTTTTCATTTAGCGATAACTAATGCAATTAGAGAAGATATTTTACCTCTTGATAAAATAATGTTTTATTTCATTGATTTTTTAAAAAAATATTATTGGGAAAATATTAAAGATAGATATAATTTAAATAATATTGATGATGATACTATTGAAATACTAGATATAATTGGTAGAAAAAGAGGAGCTCTTTTAAGAGGTAATGAAATTGATTATGATAAAGTTTATTCTCTGATTTTAAAAGATTTTACTAATGGTTATTTAGGCAATATAACTCTAGATCGTTATGAGATGATCATTAATGAATAATTTATATGAGTATGAATTAGATTTAATTAAACAAGGTTATCAATTAATAGGTGGAATTGATGAAGTAGGAAGAGGCCCTTTAGTTGGACCTGTCGTTGCAGCTTGTGTTGTTTTACCTTTGAATTATAAATTACCAGGTTTAAATGATTCCAAAAAATTAAGTGAAAAGAAAAGAGAATTGTTTTATCAAATTATTAAAAAAGATGCTTTAGGAATTGGAATTGGTATTATTGATGAAAAAATTATCGATCAAGTTAATATATATGAAGCGACGAAATTAGCGATGAAAGCCGCTATTAAGAATAATCCAATTAAAATTGATTATTTATTAATTGATGCAATGAAATTAGATGTTGATATTCCTTTTCAAGCTATTATTAAAGGTGACCAAAAGAGTCTTTCTATTGCGGCAGCTTCTGTTATTGCAAAAGTAACGAGAGATAATCTTTTATTAGAATTAGATAAGAAATATCCTCAATACAATTTTAAAAACAATAAAGGTTATGGCACAAAAAAACATTTAGAAGCTTTAAAACTATATGGAGCCTTAAAAGAACATCGAGTTTCATTTAAACCTGTTCAAGATGTGATAAATTGTAAATAATTTATTTTATTTGTTTTCTTAGAGGAAAATAAGGTATAATACCTTTAATAATTATTTAGGATGTGATAAATATGGGAAAAAATTTAGTAATAGTAGAATCTCCATCTAAATCAAAAACAATTGAAAAGTATTTAGGTAAAGATTATAAAGTGTTATCTTCAAAAGGACATATTCGTGATTT
>JAAZBI010000018.1 GCA_012513875.1 Mollicutes bacterium | reverse complement strand
TTTTTTGTTTTAGTATCTACTAGGTCTGTCGAAACTTCTATTACTATTACGTTTAGCTTTATTAGCAGCTCTACATTCTGTACATCTTGTTGGTTCATTAGTAAATCCTTTTTCTGCATAAAATTCTTGTTCACCTTTAGTGAATACGAATTCTTTTCCACAGTCTTTACATGTTAAAGTTTTATCTTCCATTTTGTTTCCTCCTTCTTTTAGACTTGTTTATTTAGTTATTTAAAATTTTCAAAAAAGGAAACGTCAAAATAAGTAATAAACTATGAGAATAATAACACACTTTTTAAAAACATGCAATCTTTTTTAGAAAATGATATAATATTTATATACAATAAGGAGAAGAATTATGAAAAAAGGATTTACTTTAATTGAATTACTGGCGGTTATAATAGTGTTAGCTATTGTTTTAATTATATCCGTTCCAATAGTTACAAACATTATAAATGGCACAGAAGAAAAAGCTTTTTTAGATAATTCTTATTTTATAATGAGTTCTGCTAGGATTTTTTCTGCTGAAAAGCAATTAACAAGTAATGGTAATAAAGACTATTTATTTACTTTTGAAAATAATCAACAAATTTCAGATTATGAAGAAGCTTTTTTAGACTTTACTGGAACAATTCCAGATAGTGGCAGTATAGTTGTTGCTAAAGATCAAAAAATAGGTTTAGCTTTTTGGTCTGAAAAATTAAATAAATGCGCTTATAAGAATTATGATAGTAATAAAATTGTATTTGATGAAAACTTAAATGAAAACACATGTTATTTTTATGATAATAGTATTAGATCTGTTTGGTTTTGGGCAAATTACAATTTAAATTATGAAATGCAATATATTACAGAAAAAAGTTATAGAGAAAGTGTATTAGATAAGTTAAATGAGATCGGCATTAATACAATTTATTTAACAATGGAACCTGGTCAAATATTAAATGTTTATAAAGATTTTATTATTTATGCTAATTTAAAAAACATTAAAGTATATTATTTGTTGGGTGATCCAACTTCAATACTTCCTGAAAAAGAAACAATTAGTATTACTAATCCTATGGATGAGGTTAATGCTTTTAATAATGAGATGATTAGTCAAGGCATTATTGCCAAAATTGAAGGATTACATTATGATATAGAATTTTATGGACAAGGCTCTACTGATTTTGGGTTAGGGTTATGGATAAATGGACAAAGTGAAACAGCAAAAAGAGGAGCTAGAAGATTGGCATATATTAATTTTGCTAAGAAAGCTTTAATTGCAGCAAGAGCAAGAAATTTAAAAGTAGAATTTGATGTTACACAAGAAGTTGGTAAATTTACTTATTATGATGAACAAGATGATGAAAAAAATATGCTTGAAGAGATATTAAAAAATAGTGACAGAATATCAATTATGTACTATGCAACAATGAAAAAATATATAACAACTAATAATCAATTAACAGCAACAGGATTATATACTTTTCCTCATGAAGAAGGTAGTCCTGATTCAAGCGTTGATGTAACTACTTCAATCATAGATTATATCAATCAATATCATAGTTCTTATTCAGTGGGCAAAGAGTTATCATTTTTTAGAAAAGATGCTATGAAAGTCGAAACTTGTAAAGAGTCTTTTGTTAACGAATTAGTCCCAACATATATTGATCAAGGATTAGTTTTTACACCAAATTATATAAAAAGTTACAATGATTTGGAAAGACAAACTATTAAAGAATATCAAGAAAGTAATGGTATGAATTCAGAAGTTGGTTTATCATATCATGATGTTTGGGAATTGCTATATTTATATGGATATGATACTCAAATAGTAACTAATAGAATTAATAATTATAATAATGAATTAAATAGTAATCCAAATTGTGTGGAATAATACAATCTTTTTGTTGACATAAATATTGTTTTAATGATATATTATAGAAGCTTGATTAAAGATTCTTTTTAGAATCTTATATTTAACAGTAATTTGAAACACTAGGATGTGTGTTAAGAAAGGAACAATAAAATATGCCAACAATTAATCAATTAGTAAACAAAAGAAGAACTAAAAAAACAAGAAAAAGCAATTCACCTGTATTAAGAATTGGAGTTAACAGTTTAAAAAGAAAAGCAACTGAGCAAACTTCACCACAAAAAAGAGGTGTTTGTACACGTGTTGGAACTAGAACACCAAAGAAACCCAACTCAGCATTACGTAAATATGCTCGTGTTCGTTTAAGTAATGGAGCAGAAGTTACAGCTTATATTGGTGGAGAAGGCCACAATTTACAAGAACATAGTGTTGTGTTAATTCGTGGCGGACGTGTTAAAGACTTAATCGGAGTTCGTTATCATATCGTAAGAGGAACTTTAGATACAGCTGGAGTACAAAAACGTTCACAAGGCCGTTCAAAATACGGAACAAAAAGACCTAAAAAACAATAAAAGGAGGAATTAAAAATGCGAAAAAAACAAGCAGTAAGAAGAGATGTTTTAGCTGATCCAATTTATAATTCAAAAACTATAACTCGTTTAATTAATCAAATAATGATAGACGGTAAAAAAGGACAAGCTCAAACAATCGTATATAAAGCTTTTGATTTAATTAAAGAACAAACAAAAGCTGAACCAAATGAAATTTTTGAAAAAGCTTTAGAAAATGTAAAACCATTACTTGAAGTTAAATCAAGACGTGTTGGAGGGTCAAATTATCAAGTTCCAACAGAAGTAAGAGCTGAACGTTCTTTAGCTTTAGCTTTAAGATGGTTAGTGGATTATGCTAAAAAAAGAAATGCTCACAAAATGAGCGAAAATTTAGCAAATGAAATAGTAGACGCTTCAAATCAAACTGGTGGAGCATATAAAAAGAAAGAAGATACTCACAAAATGGCAGAAGCTAACAAGGCGTTTGCACATTATCGTTGGTAAGGAGGTATTAATATGGCAAGAGAATTTACATTAGAAAAAATAAGGAACATAGGAATTATGGCTCATATTGATGCTGGAAAAACAACTTGTACAGAGAGAATTTTATTTCATACAGGAAAAATTCATAAAATAGGAGAGACTCATGATGGAGAATCTCAAATGGACTGGATGGCTCAAGAACAAGAAAGAGGAATTACAATTACGTCTGCTGCAACAACAGCATTTTGGAAAGGATATCGTTTTAATATAATCGATACTCCAGGCCACGTAGATTTTACAGCAGAAGTTACTAGATCACTTCGTGTTTTAGATGGTTCTGTAGCGCTTTTAGATGCTAACGCAGGTGTTGAACCTCAAACTGAAACAGTTTGGCGTCAAGCAAGTGAAAGAAACGTTCCTCGTTTAATTTTTGTTAATAAAATGGATAAAATTGGAGCAAGTTTCGAAAATAGTATTTTAAGTATTAAAAAAAGATTGGGAGTAAATGCTAAACCAATCGAATGGCCAATTGGAGCTGAAAATGAATTTAATGGAATAATTGATTTAATTACATTGAAAGCATATAAATATGATCGTAAACAAGATGAAAATCCAGAAGAAATTGCTATTCCTGAAGAATTAAAAGCAATTGTTGATCAAAAAAGAGATGAATTAATTGAAGCCGTATCTGAATATGATGATGAATTAATGGAAAAATATTTAGAAGGTGAAGAAATTTCAATTGATTTAATTAAAAAAGCAATTAGAAAAGGAACATTGCAAGTGGATTTTTTCCCAATTTTATGTGGAACAGCTTTAGGAAACGTTGGAGTAAAATTACTGTTAGATGCAGTTATTGATTACTTACCAGCACCTACAGATATTGAATCAATTGTTGGGACTAATCTTAAGGGTGAAGAAGTTGAAAGACATCCATCTGATAGTGAACCTTTCTCAGCTTTAGCATTTAAAATAATGACAGACCCCTTTGTTGGTAAACTTGCTTTTATTAGGGTTTATTCAGGAACTTTAAATAGTGGTTCTTATGTATATAACGCTACTAAAGAAAGTAAAGAAAGAGTTGGAAGATTATTAAAGATGCATGCTAATCACCGCGAAGAAATAGCAACTGTTTATGCTGGAGATATTGCTGCAGCTGTAGGATTAAAAAATACTACAACAGGAGATTCTTTGTGTGATGAAAAACAAGCAATTATTTTAGAATCAACTAACTTTGCTGAACCAGTTATTAATTTAGCTGTTGAACCAAAGACAAAAGCAGATCAAGAAAAAATGGGTATTGCTTTAGGTAAATTAATGGAAGAAGATCCAACTTTTAGAGCACATACCGATATTGAAACAGGACAAACAATTATTGAGGGTATGGGAGAATTACATTTGGATGTTCTTGTTGATAGAATGAGAAGAGAATTTAATGTTGAAGTTATCGTTGGGAAACCACAAGTAGCATATCGTGAAACTCTTACTCAATTAGCTGAATGTGAAGGAAAATATATCAAACAATCTGGTGGTCGTGGACAATATGGACATGTTTGGATTAGATTTGAACCTAATCCAGGTAAAGGTTATGAGTTTGTAGATGCAATTGTTGGAGGAACTGTTCCTAGAGAATATATTCCAGTAACAAATAAAGGATTAGAAGATGCTATGAAAACTGGTATTTTAGCTGGTTATCCAATGGTTGATGTTAAAGCAACATTATTTGATGGTTCTTACCATGATGTTGATTCATCAGAAATGGCTTATAAAGTAGCAGCTAGTTTAGCTCTTAAGGAATCAAAAAACAAATGTAAACCAGTTTTATTAGAGCCAATTATGAAAGTTGATGTTGTAACTCCAGAAGAATATTTTGGTAACGTTATGGGTGATTTAACTTCAAGAAGAGGTAAACCGATGGGACAAGAGCCACGTGGTAATGCAGTTGCATTAACAGCTCACGTTCCACTTTCTGAAATGTTTGGATATGCAACAAGTTTGCGTTCTAACACACAAGGTAGAGCTACTTTCCAAATGATCCCTGATCATTACGAAGAAGTTCCAAAAAGTATTTCAGAAGAAATAATTAAGCGTAATGGTGGAAGTAAAGAATAATACTTGAATTTTTTTCAAGAATTAGATAAAATGAAAGATGTAATTATAAGGAGGAAATTAAAATGGCAAAAGAAAAATTTGTACGTTCAAAACCACATGTTAACATTGGTACAATTGGACACGTAGATCATGGGAAAACAACTTTAACAGCTGCAATTACTCATGTTCTATCAAAATCTGGAAAATCAAAAGTAATGAATTATGATCAAATTGATGGTGCACCAGAAGAAAAAGCTCGTGGGATAACAATTAATACATCTCACGTTGAATACGAAACTGAAGCACGTCATTATGCGCACGTTGATTGCCCAGGACACGCAGACTATGTAAAAAACATGATTACAGGAGCTGCACAAATGGATGGAGCTATCTTAGTTATAGCTGCAACTGATGGGCCAATGGCTCAAACTCGTGAACATATTTTACTTGCAGGACAAGTAGGAGTTCCTAAAATGGTTGTATTTATGAATAAATGCGACATGGTTGATGATGCTGAATTGTTAGATTTAGTAGAAATGGAAGTTCGTGAATTATTAAATTCATACGGATTTGACGGAGATAATACTCCAGTTATTCGTGGATCTGCATTAAAAGCAATAGAAGGCGATCCAAATTATGAAAAAGCGATCGTTGAATTGATGGATGCTGTAGATACTTGGATTCCTAATCCTGATAGAGATACTGATAAACCATTCTTAATGTCAATTGAAGATGTGTTTACAATTACAGGACGCGGAACAGTAGTTACAGGTCGTGTTGAAAGAGGTCAATTAAAATTAAATGACGAAGTTGAAATAGTTGGATTAAAACCAACTAAAAAAACAGTAGTTACAGGAATCGAAATGTTTAGAAAGCAATTAGATTTTGCTCAAGCTGGAGATAATGCTGGTGTATTGCTTCGTGGTATTGGTAGAGAAGACGTTGAAAGAGGTCAAATATTATCTAAACCAGGAACAGTAACTCCACATACAGAATTTGAAGCTCAAGTTTATGTGTTAAGTAAAGAAGAAGGTGGAAGACATACCCCATTCTTTACAAATTATCGTCCACAATTCTACTTTAGAACAACTGATGTTACAGGTGTTGTAGAATTACCAGCAGGAGTTGAAATGGTAATGCCAGGAGATAATGTTACTGTTACAGTAAAATTAATCGCTCCTATTGCTATTGAAAATGGAACTAAGTTCTCAATCCGTGAGGGTGGAAGAACAGTTGGTGCTGGATCAGTAACAAAAATTATTAAATAAAAAGCATTTAAAATGCTTTTTTTTATTTTTTATATAAAAATATGATATAATATGTATAGAAAAGGATGATAAAAATGAAAAAAAATAAATCAAAAATAATCATTGGAATAATAGCAGGGGTTCTAATTTTAAGTTTCGTAATTAATGGAATGATTTTAAATTCTAAGTCTACTATAAATAGTGTTAATTTAGAAGAATATCAATCTTTATTTAAGGAAGATAGTGAAAAGTTAGTACTTATAAAAAATGATTCTTGTACTAAATGTGAAGAGATAGAAAAATCTTTAGAAGAAGTTAAAAAACAAAGTGAAGAAGAAATAACAACTTATGTTATTGATGTTTCTATAACTCCAGACGAAGAATTAGAAAAATTATTAAAAGATAACGAAACGGATAGTTTATTACAATATATTACTGGAAGTGGGGTTGCTAGTTCAATCAATAAGAACATATCAACTGATAGCATCAAAAAAATGATTGGTGTTTTAATTGAAATAAGTTATGAAGATTATATGGAAATAGCTAATTCTAATGAAGAAAGTTATGTTTTTGTAGGCAGTCCATCTTGTCCTTATTGTATGGCTAGCCAACCAATTATTAAAAGAGTTTTTTCAGAAGAATCTAAACCAATTTATTATTTAAATTTATCAAAAGTAAGTCAAACTTCTGTTTCTGATTTGGTAGAAAAAACAGAAGGAGTTTTTAAAGGTTCAGTACCTCATTTATTAGTATTTAAATCCGGAAAATTACAAAGAGAATTACTAGGTAAAAGAAGTTACGCAGAATATAAAGCTTTAATTAAGTAAAGGAGCAATGGATATGTTATATAAGTTAGTAAAAGATTTTAAAAGAAAATATCCTGGTACCGTTTGTTGGAGAATACGTCAGCATTGTAAAATAGTTGATCGTCAATTAGCATCTGATGAAAAGATTTTATATGCTTTTTCAGCTCAAAAAAACCCAAATGTTTTTGATATAGTATCAACTTGTGTAGTTGCTATCACTAATAAAAGAATTGTCATTGGACAAAAAAGGTT
>JAAZBI010000017.1 GCA_012513875.1 Mollicutes bacterium | reverse complement strand
TCTAGTTATACAGAAAACATTCCTAAATATCATTCAACACCAGAGATATTAGTTAAAGTAACAGACAGTACTAAATTTCAAATAGTTGAAAAAATTACAGAATATTCTAAAAACAAAGGGTATGAAACTTTAACAATTGACGGAGTAAGAGTCTTATTTCCTGATGGTTGGGTTTTGGTTAGAGCATCTAACACAGGACCAAATTTAACAACTAGATATGAAGCGACAAATGAAACGAGACTAGAAGAAATAAAGCAAGAATTTCAAACAGAATTAGAAAAAATAATAAAAACTACTTTGTAGTTTTTTTATTGTTAATTGATTTATATTATGTTAAGATATTAATAGAATAAAAGAATAGAGGGAAGGCTAATGGTTGAAGAAACAATGCCTGGTCTTGCAAACAGCAAAGCCATTATCAAAGGTAAAACATATCGAATTACGATATTGACTGATCGTTTGATTCGTTTTGAATATAATAAAAATGGTGTATTTGAAGATAGACCTTCTTTATTTGCAAAAAATCGTAACTTAAATGTTCCAGCTTTTAATATTAGAGAAGATAAAACATTTGTTGAAATAACTACTAAATATTGTAAGATAGAATATTTAAAAGAAAAGACTTTTTTAGGTAACCGTTTTGTTCCCGGAGGAAATCTTCATGCTACTTTAATAAACACAGAAAATTCTCGAGTTTGGTATTATAATCATCCTGAAGTTCGCAATTTTAAATCAACTAATATTTGTTTAGAAAATTTTCAACCTAATTATAATAAAAATAAAGGTTTATATTCAACTGATGGTTTTGTTAGTATCGATGATTCTAAATCTTTAGTTATCGAAAATGATGGAGAATTAAAAGAACGTAGTGAAGAAACAATTGATCTTTACTTATTTGTATATAACAATGATTTTGGTTTAGCTTTAAAAGATTATTTTATTTTAACAGGGAAACCACCAATGTTACCAAGATATGCTTTAGGTAATTGGTGGAGCAAAAACTACGCTTATAAAGAAAAAGATTTATATAAATTGTTCGCTAATTTTTCTCGTCATAATATACCAATTTCAGTTTTACTTTTAGATAAAGATTGGCATATTAGAGAAATAGAAAAGAGAAAAGATTTAATAACAGGTTATACATTTAATAATAAAAATTTTGAAAAACCTCTCGATTTTATAAAAAGAATCCATGCTTTTGGAGTTCGCTTAGGTTTGAATATTAATCCAATTGAAGGTTTTTATCCTCACGAAGAACATTATCAAAAAGCAGCTGAGTATTTAGGTGATTCATCTAAAAAAGTTATTCCTTTTAATGTTTTTGATCGTCGTAATAAAGAATTATATTTTAAATTATTTTTAAAATCTTTAGATAATATGGGAATAGATTTCTTTTGGAATGATTATTATCAAAAGAAAGATATAAAAAGCTTAGAAGCTTTAAATCATTATCATTTTTTAGAAGCTGATAAAAATGAAGTTAAAAGAGGTTTCTTAATGAGTCGTAATTCGATGATGGGTGATCATCGTTATGGAGTATTATATTCAGGTAATTCTCAAGTAAGTTGGAATACATTAAAAGCAATTCCAGAATTTAATTCGATGTCTGCTAATATGGGTTTATCTTGGTGGAGTCATGATATTGGAGGTTTTAAAGGTGGAATTGAAGATAAAGAATTATATTTAAGATATGTACAATTAGGAACATTTAGTCCAATTTTTCGTATCCATGTTAATCAAGGAAAATATTATAAGAGAGAACCTTGGCGTTGGGATGTTCAAACTTTTGAAATAATTAGAGAATATATGCAATTACGTCACAAATTAATTCCTTATATATATACAGAAGCTTATAATTATCATAATAATGGGGTTCCTTTGATTCAACCAATTTATTATTCTAATCCATCATTATATGATGAGCCATTATTTAGAAGCGAATATTATTTTGGATCAGAATTATTGGTTGCACCTTTAACAATGAAAAAAGATTTAGTTATGGATCGTGTAATTCATAAATTTTATTTACCTCAAGGAATGTGGTACGATTTTAAAACAGGAAAAAGATTTCCTGGTAATAGAAGTTATGTTTCATTTTTTAAAGATCAAGATTTTCCTGTTTTTGCTAAAGCAGGATCAATTATTCCTTTAGCAGATGAAATAACTAACAATGCTAATTTACCTCAAAATATGGAAATTCATGTTTTTCCAGGTAAAACTAATTCTTATCGCTTATATGAAGATGACGGTATAACTAATTTATATAAAAAAGGTTTTTATTTGACAACTTTAATTGATTATAATTATCAAGCTAACAACTATACAGTTATTATTCGCTCAATAGCAGGTAAAAGTGGAATTGTTCCACCTCAACGTAATTATAAAATTAGATTTCGTAACACGAGACCAACTGAGGAAGTTGTCGCTTACTTTAATGATTCTCAAATTGAAATCAACACTTTTGAAGAAGATAATGACTTTATTGTTGAATTAAAAAACATCAGTACAGTTGGACAACTATCTATTAATTGTAAAGGTAAAGCGATAGAAATCGATGCTCTTCGTTTAATTAATGAAGAAATCGATAGTATTATCTCTGATTTAGCGATTGAAACTAATTTAAAAGAAAAGATAGCTGAAATTTTATTTGGAGAACTTACAATTAGAAAGAAAAGAATTGAAATTCGAAAATTAAAAAACAAAGGTTTAGAAAAGAACTTTGTTAAAATGTTTATTAGGTTATTAGAATATATCGCACAAATTTAAAAGATTAGAAAAACTAATCTTTTTCTTTTAAAAATATGTTTTTTTAGGTATAATTAAAGTAAGGAAGTGAAATCATGGAATATTTAATCGATTTTATTATTTATTTTTTTATTGTCTTTTTTATTTATAAATTATATTTTATATTTTTTACAAAAAGAAAAAATTTTAAAATAAAAAACATGATAGAAATTGTTTTCTTAGAAAAAAGTTTCAAATTAAAAATAGAAGATTATAAACCAAAAAAACTTTATAATACGATTACTTTAGCAAATTCATTTTTGTTTTCATTAATTTTAACTGCAACACTTTGGATAGATACAATGGTATTTAGGATTTTAGCAATATTCTTGTTGCTACTTCCTTTAACTTATTTAATGTATTTTATAGTGGGGAAATATTTACAAAAAAGAGGTAAGAAAAATGTATGATTTTAAAAAAATAGAAGCCAAGTGGCAAAAATATTGGGACGATAATAAAACTTTTGAAGTTGTTGAAGACACATCAAAAGAAAAATTTTATTATTTAATAGAATTTCCTTATCCATCTGGAGACGGATTACATGTTGGTCATATTAAAAGTCAAACAGCATTAGATGCAATGGCAAGAAAAAAAAGAATGATGGGATATAATGTTCTTTATCCTATTGGATGGGATGCTTTTGGTTTGCCTACAGAACAATATGCAATTAAAAATAAAATTCATCCTACAATTGCTACTGAAAACAATATTAAAGTTTTTAAAGATCAAATAAAAAGAATTGGTATTTCTTTTGATTGGAGTAGAGAGTTTTCAACTACTGATCCAGAATATTATAAATGGACGCAATGGCAATTCATTAAATTTTTCGAACACAATATGGCTTATAAAGAAAAAAAAGAAATTAATTGGTGTCCAAATTGTAAGATAGGTTTATCAAATGAGGAAACTGAAGGAAATGTTTGTGAACGTTGTGGTGGACCTGTTGAAAAAAAATTAAAAGATCAATGGTTATTAAGAATGAGTGATTATGCTGAAAAGTTATTATCAGGATTAGAAGACACTTATTTTGTTGAGCGTGTTAAAACAGCTCAAACAAATTGGATAGGTAAAAGTACTGGAGCAGAAGTAGATTTTAAAATAAAAGATAGTTCTGAAGTGTTAAAAATTTTTACAACTAGACCAGATACTTTATATGGAGTAACTTTTATGGTTATTGCCGCTGAACATCCTTTTTTAGAAAAATTCAAAAATCAAATTAAAAACTATGAAGAAGTTTTAAATTATATAAATAATATTAAAAAGAAAACAGATATTGAAAGAACGGATTTTACTAAAGAAAAAACCGGTATTAAAGTAGAAGGAATCGAAGCGATTAATCCCGTTAATAATGAATCTATTCCAATTTGGATTAGTGATTATGTCTTGATGGGTTATGGAACGGGAGCTATTATGGCTGTTCCAGCTCACGATGAAAGAGATTATGCTTTTGCTAAAAAATATGATTTATCAATTATTGAAGTAATAAAAGGAGGAGACATTTCTCGAGAAGCTTATATTGGAGATGGAGAAATGATTAATTCTGGAGTTTTAAATGGTTTAACTGATAAAGAAACATCTATTAAGAAGATAATAGATTATTTAGAAATTCAAAAAATAGGAACTTCAAAAGTTAATTATCGTCTTCAAGACTGGGTTTTTTCTCGTCAAAGATTTTGGGGAGAACCAATTCCTATGGTTTATTGTCAAGAATGTGGTTGGGTACCTGTTAAGGAAGAAGATTTACCAGTTCTTTTACCAGAAGTTGAAAGTTATGAACCAACTGATAACGGTGAATCCCCTTTAGCGGCTATTACAGATTGGGTAAATACAACTTGTCCAAAATGTGGTAAACCTGCTAAAAGAGAAACAGATACGATGCCTAATTGGGCAGGTTCAAGTTGGTATTATTTAAGATATATGGATCCTAAAAACGATCAAGCTTTTGTTGGTCAAGATAAATTAAAATATTGGAACATGGTTGATTATTATAATGGAGGAATGGAACATGCCACTCGACATTTGTTATATGCTCGTTTTTGGCATCGCTTTTTCTATGATATAGGATATATTCCTTATCCAGAACCTTTCTTAAAAAGAGTAGCTCATGGTATGATCTTAGGTGATGATGGTCAAAAAATGAGTAAAAGTAAAGGTAATGTAGTTAATCCTAATCAAATGATTGAACAATATGGAGCAGATGCTTTGCGTTGTTATGAATTGTTTATAGGAGATTATGAAAAAACTGCTACTTGGAGTGAATTAGGTTTAAAAGGATGTAAACGTTTTTTAGATCGTGTTTATAAAATAGGATCTAAATTAAATGATTCAAATAAAATAACAGATCAATTAGAAGTAATCATTAATCAAACTATTAAAAAAGTTACTGAGGATTTAGATTCAACTAATTATAATACTGCTGTTTCAGCGTTGATGATTTTATTAAATGAGATGGAAACTCAATCACAAATATCTCGTTTAGATTATCAAACTTTATTATTACTATTAAATCCTATCGCTCCCCATTTAACAGAAGAACTTAATCAAAAACATGAATTAGGAAAACCATTATGTGAAAGTAGTTGGCCAATTTATGATAAAAATAAGTTAGCTTATGATGATTTTGAATTAGTTTTTCAAGTTAATGGTAAAGTAAGATCAAAAAAACAAGTACCTTTAACAATAAATGAAGAAGAAATGAAGCAGGAAGCTTTAAATGATGATAATGTTAAAAAACATTTAGAAGGCAAAGAAGTTGTTAAAATCATTTGTATACCTAAAAGATTAGTTAATATTGTTGTGAAATAATGAAAGTTATTACGATTAAAGAACCTTGGGCTTCATTGATTATTAATGGTTATAAAGAATATGAATTTCGTTCTTGGAAAACTAATTATCGATGCGAAATTCTTATTCATACTAGTCAACAAGTTGATAAAGAAGCTTTAAAAAAGTTTGAAGATCTAAATTTAAACTATCAAACTTCAAAAATTATCGGCAAAGTAACGATTAGTGATTGTAAATTAATTGACAAAGAGTTTGACAAAGAATTGTCAAAAAACAAAGTATATAGTTTGTCAAGTAAAATTGGCAAGTATGCTTGGGTTTTAAAAGACCCTCAGCCATTAATAAATAATAAAGAAGTAAAAGGAAGATTAGGAATATGGAATATAGAATTAAAATAAACGAATTCGAAGGTCCTTTAGATTTATTATTGCATCTAATTAAAGAATCTGATATTGATATTTATGATATAAAGATTAGTGAAATAACGAAACAATATTTAGATTATATTAAAGCGATGGAAGAAATGAATTTATCTATCGCTAGTGAATATTTAGTAATGGCTTCAGAATTAATCGAATTAAAATCAAAGATGTTGTTACCAAAAAACGAAGAAGAATTCGAAGACGATTATGAATCACCAGAAGAAACTTTAATTCGTAAATTATTGGATTATAAAAATTATAAAGATATAACAAAAACTTTTAAAGAATTGGAACAAGAAAGATTTAATTTTTATACTAAGTTACCTTCTAATATTGATGAATATCAAGATGAAGATAACATTTGTGAAAGTAGAGACATTTCTTTGTTATTAGATGCCTTTGCAAAGTTTATTGAAAGAAGTGAAGAACAAAAACCTCTTCATACAAAAATAACAACTAAAGAAATATCTTTAAAAGATAGAATTGATAGTATCAGAAAAATTTTAAAAACAAAGAAGAGGATTATATTTACTGAATTGTTTGAACAAACTAATAAAGAATATTTAATTGTGACTTTTCTTTCCATTTTACAAATGGCAAAAGATCAAGAATTAGAAATAGAACAAGAAGATTTATATCAAGATATATTTATTAAATTAAAGGAATGATAAAAATGGAAAAACAAGCTATTATAGAAGGTTTATTATTTGTAGTTGGTGATGATGGTTTATCATTAGAACAAATTCAAAAGATAATGGAAATATCTGAAGAAACTGCAAAAAAATTAATAGAACAATTGACTGAAAATTATGAACAAGCTGATAGAGGGTTGAAGATTAGTAAACTTGCTAATAACTATAAAATAGTTACAAAATCAGAATATAAAGAATACTATAAAAAATTAATCGAAGAAGAAAAAAATAGAGATCTATCTCAAGCAGCTCTTGAAATTTTAGCAATCATTGTCTATAATGAACCTGTTACGCGAATTCAAGTAGAAGAAATAAGAGGAATCGGTAGTTCTCAAATGATTAGGAAACTAGTTATTAAAGGCTTTTTAAAAGAATGCGGTAGATCTAATTTACCAGGGAGACCGATTTTATATCAAACAACTGAATTGTTTTTAGATTATTTTGGATTAGCAACAAAAGAAGAATTGCCAAAATTAGAATTTCAAAATCAAGAAGAATTAGTTGATGAATCAGAATTATATAATTCGTCTTACAAAGAAGAATAATTCTTCTTTTATGCCAGTATGGTGAAATTGGTAGACGCGCTGGACTCAAAATCCAGTGATGGAAACATCGTGTCGGTTCAAGTCCGACTACTGGCACCAAAAATAAAGGAATGATCAAATGAAAAAGAATTTAATTTTTATAGGAATAATTTTATTTTTAGGTGGAATATACATTTTGTTAAGTAAAACAGTTTTTAAATATCCTGTTTTAGAAACAGAATTACAAGAATTAGGTGAAGTATATTTCAAAAAAAATTATTCTAAAGAAGATATTAAAAAAAATAATTCAGATGTTTTTGCTATAGAAATAAATTTAAAATCTTTAGAAGAAGATGGTTACAACATAGATAATTTTAAATCATCTTTTTGTAATTTAGAGTCAACTGTTCAAATTATCGCTTCTACTAAAGATGGTGAAATAATTGAACATAAAAATAATTTACAATGTTTATTTTATCAAACAAAAAATTAATAAGTACTTGATTATATAAAATTAATTTGATATATTAATTATGCTTATTAAATGGCGATGTAGCTCAGTTGGCTAGAGCGTCCGGTTCATACCCGGAAGGTCGTGGGTTCAACCCCCTCCGTCGCTACCAAAAAATAACTTAGAAATAACTAAGTTTTTTTATTTGATAAAGAGTAATATATCAAAGTGAAAAAATCATAAATTAGTTGTGTTTTTTAAACATTAGTGTGTTATAATTATTTGCGTGCTTGTAGAATCGAGGGGAAAATGAAAATTAGAAATATTGCAATTATAGCTCATGTTGATCATGGGAAAACAACACTAGTAGATCAATTATTAAAAAATTCTGGTGCTTTTCGTGAAAACGAAGAAGTAGCAATCTGTGTGATGGATAGTAATGATATTGAAAGAGAAAGAGGTATTACTATTTTAGCTAAACCAACCTCTTTAAAATATAAAGACTATAAGATTAATATTTTAGATACACCAGGTCATGCTGATTTTGGTGGAGAAGTTGAAAGAATTATGAATATGGTTGATGGTGTTTTATTAGTAGTAGATGCTTATGAAGGAACAATGCCTCAAACTAGATTTGTTCTTAAAAAGGCGTTGGAAGCTAATGTTAAACCAATTGTTGTTATTAATAAAATTGATAAACCATCAGCTCGTTTAACACAAGTTGTTGACGAAGTTCTTGATTTATTTATTGAATTAGGCGCTAATGATGAACAGTTAGATTTTAAAATTGTTTATGCCTCAGCTTTATCAGGAACATCTAGTTTAGAAGCTGATTTAGCTACACAAAAACCATCTTTTGAATGTTTATATGAGATGATAATATCTGAAATACCAGCTCCTAAAATTGATGTTAATGAATCGTTACAATTTCAACCTGCTTTATTAGATTATAATGATTTTGTAGGAAGAATGGGAATTGGAAGAATTTTAAATGGTAAAGTAAAAGTTAAAGAAATGGTTTCTTGTGTAAGATTAGATGGAACAATAAAACAATTTAGAGTTCAAAAATTATATGGTTATTTTGGCTTGAAAAAATTAGAAATAGAAGAAGCTGAAGCCGGAGATATTATTGCACTTGCTGGTTTACCTGATATTTCTGTTGGAGAAACAGTATGTAATGTTGGCAAAGAAAAACCATTAGAAACTTTAAGAATTGATGAACCAACTTTACAGATGACTTTTTCCACTAATTCTAGTCCTTTTGCAGGAAAAGAAGGAACTTTAGTAACAGCTCGAAAAATCGAGGAACGTTTATTTAAAGAATTACAAAGAGATGTTAGTTTAAAAGTAGAAAATATTTTAAATGATACTTGGGTAGTTTCTGGAAGAGGAGAATTACATTTATCTATTTTAATTGAAAACATGAGAAGAGAAGGTTTTGAACTTCAAGTTTCTAAACCTGAAGTTATTATTAAAACAATTGATAATGTAAAATGTGAACCATATGAAGAGGTACAAATCGATGTTCCTGAAGAATATGTTGGTTCTATTATAGAAACTTTAGGATTAAGAGGCGCTAGCATGGAAGTTATGAATAAATATGATAATCAGGTTCGTTTAATATATACAATTCCATCTCGAGGCTTAATTGGTTTTATGACAAATTTTATGACAATGACTAAAGGTTATGGAATAATTAATCATACTTTTAAAGAATATCGTCCAATGCATAGTTTAAATCTTGGTGAAAGAAAATTGGGAGTATTAGTTTCAATGGAAGCTGGCAAGACGACAGCTTATGCTTTAGGAGCATTAGAAGATCGTGGTGTTATGTTTTTAGAGCCTGGGGTAGATGTTTATCCAGGAATGATAGTTGGGGAGCATAACCGTGAAAATGATTTAACAGTTAATGTAGTTAAAGGAAAAGAATTAACTAATATGAGAGCTTCTGGTAAAGATCATACTGTGGTGTTAAAAAGACCAAGAAGGATGTCGCTTGAAATTTGTTTGGATTATATTAATAATGATGAATTAGTTGAAATAACACCAAAGAATATTCGTTTAAGAAAAAAAATATTAGATTCTAATTTGAGAAAAAAGAATAAATAAACTATATTATATATAGTTTTTTTATTGACAAAACAATTTATAAAAGTTAGTATAAATAACCAAGGAAGTGGTTTTGTGTTTTTAATTTCAGATGTTGAAAAAGCTTCATCATATTTAGCAAGAAAAGATAATATTCCTCGTGAAGAAAGAATTGCAATTTTAGAGGAAGTAAAAAACTGTTATGAATTATTTTTTGAGCAAGGTAATGTTTTAGAATATAATATTTTTTCTTCAGAACTTAAAAAAATAAAATTAAAAATTTTACCTGAGAACGTTCCTCATTTATTAGGCGTTGATCAGAGATATATAAATACTCCTTATGGTAATTATTTTCGTAAGCATGTATTAGGTATTGAAAATCAAAAAAATATTTATCCAACAGAAATACTTAGAAGTATCTTTAAAGACATAGAAAAAGTAGTTGATTTTAATGAAGAAAATGGAAAAAATTTTTTTCATTATTATCGAATTAGAATAAAGTGCGAAATATTTAAGCAATTATTAAATCTCGAAGAACAAACTTTTGCTCGTATCATGTTAAATAAAAATCATTTAAAAAGTGGAACAGTTGAAGAACGCATATCCACAAAAACAACTGATTTTATAGCTGTTTTAAATGCCGATAACAAGAGATTACCTTTTTCTTTTATTGGAATTAGGCCAGATGAAAATGTTGATTTATATAAACGTCTTGATGAATTCTATGTTCCAATAACTTTGTTTTTACCATTTAATCCCAATGCTTTTTTTGAAAATCAAAACATTTGTATTCCAGAAACAATAAATAAGCGTTGCGATAAAGGTCTTTCAGGAAGAAAAATAGAAGATTTTGAGGCTGAATTTTTATCTAAAAAAATAGCGAGTCTTGGTAATTTTGAAATAGTTCCTGTTAAAAAAAAGATTTAACCTTTTTGTAGTTAGATTCTTTTTTTTTTGTTATAATAAGTTTGTAGAAAGAGAAGTGTTCATTATGACAAATAAAGATTTTGCAGATTTATTATTTCCAAGTATTAAATCTGATATTGAATTTTATGAAAACAAATATCCTTTAAGAGATATTGAACCAGGAAGATTTGTTACTAGATTCGCACCATCTCCAACAGGAGTAGTTCATTTTGGTACATTATATAGTTCATTAATAAGTAAAAAAGTGGCTGAACAAACTAATGGTATTTTTTATTTAAGAATAGAAGATACAGATCAAAAAAGAAGTGTTGAGAATGGTATTACTGATATAATTCGTGATTTAAAAAATTATGAAATAAATTTTGATGAAGGAATGATTAATGAAACCGAATCTCAAGGAGAGTATGGTCCTTATTTACAAAGTCAAAGAAGAGAAATTTATGAAACTTATGCTAAATATTTAGTTGCAGAAGGTTTAGC
>JAAZBI010000016.1 GCA_012513875.1 Mollicutes bacterium | reverse complement strand
TTACTTTTTCGACATCAGCATTTGGTAAATCTATTTTGTTTATTACAGGAATAATTGTCAAATCATTTTCTAATGCTAAAAAAACATTAGCTAAAGTTTGAGCTTCAATCCCTTGAGCAGCATCAACCACTAAAACCGCACCTTCACATGCTGCTAAACTACGAGAAACTTCATATGTAAAGTCTACGTGCCCAGGAGTGTCTATTAAATGTAAATTATAGTCTTGATTTTGATATTTATATTTTAAAAGAACAGCATTCAGCTTAATTGTAATGCCTCTTTCTCTTTCTAAATCCATATTATCTAATATTTGTTCTTTCATATCTCTTTTCGTAACATTACCTGATAGCTCAATAATTCGATCTGCAATCGTACTTTTTCCATGATCTATGTGCGCTATTATACAAAAGTTTCTAATTTGTTTTGTTTCCATTATCTCACCTAGAAAAATTATAACATAAAATAATTGCATTTTCTTTATTTATTTGATAAAATCTATTTGTTGAAGCATTGGAGGTGAAAAAATGCCAAATATTAAAAGTGTTAAAAAACGTGTTTTAACTAGTGAGAAAAAAAGAGTTTTAAATTCAGAATTAAAAGGTGCAATGAAAACAGCTATTAAAAAAGCTAAAACAACTCCTGAAAAAGAAAATATTGATGTAGCTGTTAAAAAAATAGATAAAGCTGTTAAAAAAGGATTAATTAAAAAAAATACTGCAGCTCGTAAAAAAGCAAAATTAATGAAAAAATAATTTTGCTTTTTTTTATGATATAATATAAATGGTGATAAGATGATAAAGAGATTAGTATGGTTAATTTTTATTTTTTTAGGTTGTTATTATATATATGATAATAACTTATTTAATTCTCAACAATTATTATTAGATTTAACTAAAACTAATAAGCTTCAAGAAAAAAATACTTATTATGTAGAGAATAAAGATTATTTTTTTAAAGAAGTAACTGATTTTAAACCTAAAAATAAAGATGATTTATTAAATATTTATTATACAGCTATAAATTCAGGTTGGGATTATTTTATTTTTTATTGTGACTATGAAAAATGTTTAGATGATGTTACTTCATTAAGTGAAAATCAAGATTTACTTTCTCATATTAATAGTTTTGTTCATCCATTTAATTCTTTTCAATCTTTAACTACTTATACATATCCACTTTTAAATAAAAAAGTAGAAATAAAGGTTGACAAGATTTATTCTCAAGCTGAAATAGATAAAATAAACAAGGAAATTAATAAAATTTATCAAGATTTAAAAATTGATAAAATTGATAATAAGAGAGAGCAAATTAAAATAGTTCATGACTATATAATTAATCAGACAAAATATGATTATCATAAAATATCCAATCTAGATGATCAAACTTATCAATCAAACAAAGCTACTGGATTATTATTTGAACATTATGCAGTTTGTAGCGGTTATTCTGATACAATGGCTTTATTTCTCAACAAATTTAATATACCTAATATTAAAGTAACTAGTGATAATCATGTTTGGAATTTAGTATATTTAAATGATAAATGGTTACATTTAGATTTGACTTGGGACGATCCTTATGATGAAAAGGGAATTGATCAATTAAATTATTTTTTCTTTTTAAAAGATTATAAAGAATTAAAAAAATGGGAGACATCTGAACATATTTTTAATGAAGATATATATAAAGAAGGCACTAATTAATTAGTGCCTTTTTCTATATAATTTATTACTGAATTAATTGTCTTTTCAAAACAATCAAAATCACTAGCAAACCATTTAATATTCATTTGATTATTAAACCATGTATATTGTCTCTTAGCATAATGACGACTATTTTTTTTGATTAATATTATAGCTTCTTCTAATGTTATTTTTTTATCAAAATAAGCATATAATTCTTTATAACCAATTCCTGTTAAAAGTGGTTTACTTCTAATTCCTTGGTCATAAAAAGTTTTTACTTCTTCAATTAAACCATTTTTAATCATTTGATCTACTCGATCATTAATACTTTGATATAAATGCTTTCTATCAGTAGTTAAACCAATTAAAATAGCATCATATAATAATTCGTTACTAACTTTTTTTTGATAAGAATTATTTAATAATAATAACAAAGTTCTTTCTAGACGATGACGATTATTTATATGAACATCGATTGATTTATCAAAAGTTAAAATTTTTTCTTTTATTTCTTGGTTAGACAATTCACTAAAATCATATTCTTTTTCTAAAGTTGGAAATTCATAATTATATAGTAATGATTTAACATATAATCCTGTTCCACCAACAATGATCATCGTTTTATCTGAATTATCTAACAATTCTCTACCATCTTTTTGAAAATTATAAACAGAATAAGAATCACTTACTTCTTTAATGTCTAATAAATGATGTTTAATATTTTCTTTTTCAGATTCTGTAACTTTAGCGGTTCCAATATTTAAACCTTTATAAACTTGCATACTATCAGCATTAATAATTTCACCTTGAAAGTATTTTGCTAAAGCGATTGATAATTTTGTTTTACCAACACCTGTTGGACCAACAATAACTATTATTTTATTCATAATATCACCTACACTGCTCTCTTAAATAATTTTTCTAATTCGTAACGAGAATAAGATATAATCGTTGGACGACCATGAGGACAAGTATAAGGATTTTGACAATTTCTTAAATCTTCAATCAATTGTTCCATTTCTTTAATACTAATCTTTTCATTAGCCTTTATAGCTAATTTACAACTCATCATAATAGCTATTTTTTCATTAAATTTTTCAATCTGAAAATCTTTTTCCTTCCTTAAAACTAATTCACAAATCTTTTTAATAGCTACTTCTTCATAATTTTTAGGTAACCATAAAGGATGATAACGAAACACTAAACTGTTTTTACCTAATTCCTCTACTCCAAAACCTAATTGTTTTAACAAATT
>JAAZBI010000015.1 GCA_012513875.1 Mollicutes bacterium | reverse complement strand
AATTTTTTCGATGGTTTTCGTACAAGTCATGAATTAAAAAAAATTAGAGTTTTAGAGCCAGAAGAAATAAAACCTTTAATCAATCAAGAAGCTTTATTAAAGTTTCGTCACAAAGCATTATCACCAGAAAACATTTTAACTAGAGGAACAGCTCAAAATGATGATGTGTATTTTCAAGCTGTTGAAACAAGAAACTCTGATTATGATAAATTACCAGATATTGTTAATAAATATATGCAAGAAATTAATAAAATAACAGGTAAAAATTATCAACCATTTAATTATCATGGTCATCCTCAAGCTGAAGATGTGATTATAGCAATGGGTTCTGTTTGTGATACGATTAAAGAAACAATCGCTAATTTAAATGATAATGGTTACCAAGTAGGATTATTAGAAGTTCATTTATACCGCCCTTTTTCATCTAAATATTTTAAAGAATCTTTACCTAAAGGTGTGAAAAGAATAGCTGTTTTAGATCGAACTAAAGAACCAGGTAGTGCTGGAGAACCTCTTTATTTAGATGTACTTAGTATGTTTGATCAAGATAAACCTTTAATTATTGGAGGAAGATATGGATTATCAAGTAAAGATACTAATCCATCTCATATTAAAGCAGTTTATGATCATTTAAAGAGTAATAATCCTTTTCATAATTTTGTAGTAGGAATTGAAGATGATGTAACTAATCGTAGTTTAAAAGTAAACAAATTTATTTGTACTAAAAATCAAGTATCAGAACTATTAATTTATGGTTTTGGTTCTGATGGGATGGTTAGTGCTTCAAAAAGTATTATAAAAATTATTGGAGATAATACAGATGATTATGTTCAAGGTTATTTTCAATATGATTCAAAAAAAAGTGGAGGAGTAACGAGAAGTCATTTGCGTTTTTCTCCTCAACCAATTAAATGTGCTTACTATGTAACTAATCCTCGTTTAGTAGTCTGTTCGAAAGAAAAATATATTGATCAATATCAAATGATTGACAACATAAAAGAAAACGGAGTCTTCTTATATATTACTAATGACTCTGATCAAGAAATAATTGACAGATTATCTAATCATGATAAAAAGATATTAAGCGATCGTAACATAAAATTCTATGTAATTGATGCTCACTCTTTAGCAGATAAATATCAATTAAACCATAAAATAAGTACTATAGTAGAAACTTGTATATATAAGTTAGCAGATATTATTCCTTTTGATAAAGCTTATGAATTGTTAAAACAATCAATTGTAAAAAACTTTCAAAAGAAAGGTCAAGAAATTGTCGATTCTAATTTAAATGCTATTAGTGAAGCGTTAAATTTATTAAGAAAAATAGAAGTTAATCCTGAATGGAGTAATTTAGAAACAAAAACAATCGAAATTAAAGATCAAGTTTTTGAACAAACGACAAACTTAAAAGGAAACACTTTAAAGGTATCTGACTTTTTACCTTACAAAGATGGTAGCTATCAAGCTGGAACTACTCAACGTGAACAAAGAGGAATTGCTGAAACAACGCCTCATTGGAACAATAATACTTGTATTCAATGTAATCAATGTTCATTTGTCTGTCCTCATGGAGTAATCAGACCATTCTTATTAAATCAAGAAGAGTATGATAATGCTCCTGAAAGTGTTAAGAAGATAGCTGTTGATGCTATAGGTAGTGATTATAAATATGTTCTTAATGTTTCATATAAAAATTGTACTGGATGTGGGTTATGCGCTGCAACTTGTCCAACTGGATCTTTAGCAATGAAAAAATTTGAAGACACCCCTGATGAAGCTAGTGAGTATTTATTAAATCATGTTACTGAAAAATCAGAAATGATTAAACCTAATGTTAAGGCTTCTCAATTCGCTAAACCATTATTCGAATATAGTGGAGCTTGTGCTGGTTGTGGAGAAACACCATATCTTAAACTATTAACTCAATTATTTGGTAAAAGAATGGTTATCGCAAATGCTACTGGTTGTTCTTCAATTTATGGAGCAAGTTTCCCTTCAACACCATATAGTGTACCTTGGGCAAATTCTTTATTTGAAGATAATGCTGAATACGGCTATGGTATGTTAATGGCCACAGATACTATGAGAAATAGAATTAAAAATCTAATGGTTGAAAATATATCTCAAGTTGATGAAACAACTAAAGACTTATTTGATTTATGGTTAAATAATTATGATGATTATGAAATAACTAATCGAGTATATAAAGAATTAGATTATAATAAAGTTCCATATTTAAAAGAAATCGCTGATTATATACCTAAAAGAAGTATCTGGACAATTGGTGGAGATGGTTGGGCATATGATATTGGATTTGGAGGTATCGATCAAGTTTTATCTAGTAATGATAATGTAAATATTTTAGTATTAGATACTCAAGTTTATTCTAATACTGGAGGTCAATCTTCCAAAGCTTCAGAACGTGGTTCAATTGCTAAATTTAATTCAATCGGTAAGAAAACCGCTAAAAAAGATTTAGCAAAAATAGCTTTAGCGTATCCTAATGTTTATGTTGCAAGTATAGCAATGGGCGCTAATATGAATCAAACTCTTAAAGCTTTAACAGAAGCTGAAGCTCATGATGGACCATCATTAATTATCGCTTATTCACCTTGTATCTCTCACGGTATTAAAAAAGGTTCTAGTTATACAATGAAAGAAGAAGAATTAGCAGTTAAATCAGGTTATGTTTCTATTTTTAGATATCAACCTCAAGATAATAAATTTATATTAGATTATAAAGAACCAGATTTTAATCTCTTAGATAGTTTTTTTGAAGGAGAAAAAAGATTTTCAATGTTAAAAGCAGTTAATCCTTTAAAAGGTCAAGAACTACTAGAACAATTAAAAGTAGATGCTAAAAATAGATTTGCATATTATCAAAAATTAAGTCAATAAAATAAAAAAGATTCTTTATAAAAAGAATCTTTTTCAATATTCCCAAAGGAAGACTATCCCCCCTGAGAATAGTCTTCAAAAGAATAAAAAGGGGTTGGCTAGTGTGATACTAGCACCAATTCGCCTTATTGGGAATTGGTAGACTTTATTATAGTCAAAACTTAGTAGTTGTCAAGTGTTTTCTGAAAAAATAATGATATAATAAAGAAGGTGAGATTATGAACGAATTAACAAAAATAAAAGGTATAGGTCCTAAGACTATTTCTTTATTGGAAAAACTTAATATTTATACAAGTGATGATTTATTAAATTATTATCCTTTTCGTTTTGAAATCTTAAAAAAAACACCTCAGGATGAGTTTATCAACGAGTCTAAAATTATCATTGACGGTGTTGTCTCTTCTCCTGTGGTATTAAACCATTTTCGAAAGATAAATAAGATGTCATTCTTTATTAAAACCAGTTATGGATTATTTAATGTTGTTATCTTTAATCGTTCTTTCTTAAAAAACAATTTAACTTTAGATAAGGAAATTATTATCACCGGTAAATTAGATTTATTAAAGAATACTATCGTTGTTAATGATTTGTTCTTTGGTAAATTAAATGATAAACCAATTATTAAACCAATCTATCATACAACAGCTGGTTTAAAGAATAAGAACCTAAATAATTTTATTCAATTAATTTTAAGAAATAAGCCTCTTATTAATGAGATTTTACCACCTTCATTAATAACTAAGTATAAGTTTATACCTAAAATTAGCGCCTTAAATATTATTCATAATCCTGAAACAGAAAACGAATTGAAAAAGGCTTTACTTAGATTGAAGTACGAAGAATTGTTTATATTCATGTTAAAAATAAATGTCTTAAAGAATAATTATAAAAAGATTGAGAGACCAATAAGGACTATTAATCGGGATCATATAAATAAATTAATTTCTTCATTAAGTTTTGAGTTAACTGTTGATCAAAAAAAAGCTTTAGAAGATATTATTAGTGATTTAAGTAGTGATTATAAAATGAATCGTTTATTACAGGGTGATGTAGGTAGTGGTAAAACCATTGTAGCGGCTTTAGCGAGCTATATAATTTATGAAAATGGTTATCAAACAGCCTTTATGGTACCGACTGAGTTATTAGCTATTCAACATTATCAAAACTTAACTACTTTATTTAAAGATACTAAGATGAGAATTAAATTACTTTTAGGTAGTACTAAGAAGAAAGACAAAGAATTAATTTATGAGCAGTTAAAAAATCATGAAATAGATTTAATTATCGGTACTCATGCTTTAATTCAAGATAAAGTTGAATATAGTAACCTAGGATTAGTTATTACCGATGAACAGCATCGTTTTGGTGTTAATCAAAGAAATATACTAAAAGATAAATCACAGGCTCCAGATGTCTTGTATTTAAGTGCTACACCGATACCAAGAACTTATGCTTTAACTATTTATGGAGATATGAATATTTCTAATATTAAAACTAAACCACAGAATAGGAAAGAGATAAAAACTATTGTTAAAACTAAATCAGAAATTAAAGATGTATTAATCTTAATTAAAGAACAATTAGAATTAAAGCATCAAGTCTTTGTCGTAGCGCCAATGATTGAAGAAGATGATACTAATGAAAATGTTTTAAAATTAAAAAGACAATTTGATTTAGCTTTCTCTAAAATCTGTGAAGTGGGTTTATTACATGGTAAGATGAAGTCTAATGAAAAAGATAGTATTATGCAAGACTTTTCTAATAATAAGATTCAAATTTTAATTAGTACGACAGTTATTGAAGTAGGAATTGATATTAAGAATGCAACAATGATGGTTATCTTTGATGCTAATAAATTTGGTTTATCTACCTTGCATCAATTAAGAGGTAGAGTGGGTAGAAATGATTTAGATTGTTATTGTGTATTAATCAGTGATAAGAAAGAACCAAGATTAGAAATTATGACTCGAACTAATGATGGTTTTGAAATTAGTGAAGAAGATTTTAAAATGAGAGGGTCAGGAGATATCTTTGGATATAAACAAAGTGGAGAAATGGCTTTTAAAATTTCTGACTTGAAAAAAGATTATAAGATATTGATGAGCGCTAAAGAAGATAGTGAAGAATTCTTAAAGAATAACGGTTTAGAACAAGATTTAGAGCTTAAAAATATTATTATGAAATCATTAGATTTAAGTAGTTAAAATTTATTTGTAAAATAGTGTTTTCTGTTTGACTTTATGTTTAAAAAATTATAAAATAAGATTGTGAAATTTTTATAATTTCACATCCATTCTTACGACTTTTTGTGAGAATGGTCCAAAACCCCCTGAAGAGGAGCTTATGCTCCTCATTTTTTTGATTAAACCCAGGTAATATAAGGGTTTGTGGGCATTTTGAAACTTACAATTTTATGGCAAAAACTACAAAATAACTACAAAACGGTTTCTCCGTAATCACATAAACAAAGATATTAAAAGAGCAGAGAAGCGATTTTTTGACTACTCAAAAACTACAATTGCTTAAAAAAGGCACTTTTCAGAGTTTGCATTACGGTTTAACCATAATTTATGTTATAATAGTTTTGTAATTTTTTACTTAAAAGTTGTAAAAGAGGGAGTGCTATAATGAATTATGAACTATTAAACACAAAAGTGGAACATTATCTTAACAAAATAAAAACTGAAGACATTTTTAATGACATTAATGAAAGAAAAGAAAGAGAAGAGTTTTATTGTAAATATAATAGAGAAAAAATTATTAAGATGGATCTTGATGAATTCTATGAATACATTGGAAAACTATGTGCAATGATTATTTGGGGTAATAAACTGTTGACAATCCATACTTCTTTATGTTTTGTATAACTTGTTTTGTATTTTATTTTGGTATTTACTTTTAATAACTTCCTTAATTGTTTGTACATAGATCCATAACTTCTCGTGTAGCCACGTTTTTGAGCTTGAACATATACTTCAGCATTACCATCACATTTGTAATATTTACTTACATGTTTTAATAATGTAATTTCTTCTTGTGTATGAGCATTTGGATGTAACTTAGGACGTCTTGATAATAAGCTTAGTGATTTTACTGCCCCATCATATTTATCTAACTGCCTATATACAAATTGACGATTAGTATGATATCTTCTCGCTGTTCTTGTTACCCCATGTTTTTTTGCATATTCACACATTTTTTGCCTATATCTCATTTCTTCTGTTATAATCTTCATTGGATACCTCTTTTTTTATAATTTTGTTTTCAACAACTCAATTATAACAGAGGTATCTTTTTTTCGCTTTAATTTGTAACATATGTATTATAAACTAACACAAGCAGTATAAGTCTATTTTAATTATGCTGCTTTTTTTTGTACTTGAAAAAAGCCGAAATAGCGAAACAAAGGTAAGGAGACATATGAATTCAATAGATTTAACAAAAAAAGATTTGATTGTAATCAATGATAATATTTCTATTAAGATCAGTAAAAAAGAAAAAGTCTATATTATTGATAATATGGGTATAACAAAAATCATAATTATTAATGTTCAAACAAATAAAGAGACGAGGATTATAATATAGATTTTTAATTATATAAATTGCTTTAGTAATAGTAATATACAGATGATAACTTGCAGAAAGCCTATAAAAGTATTATAATAAATTTATAAAATGAAAGGGAAAATTAATGAAAAACACAGAAGCTATTATTAATTATAATAAAATTAAATTTGAAACTGATAGGTTAGTTATTAGAAGAATTAAAAAAGCAGATTGGCAAGACTTTTATGAAATCATGGGAAACGAATTAACTATGAATTTTTTAGGAAGAGCTAACACTTTAGAAGAAGTTAAAGGATATGTAGAAAATCAAAGTAATCAAGAATATCATGACTTTAGCGGAAATTATGCGATAGTTTTAAAAGAAGAAAACAAAGTGATTGGTCAATTTGGATTAGAGATTAACTCTAAACATTCAAAAGCTTCTATTAGTTATCTATTTAATAGTAAATATTGGAATAAAGGGTATGCAATAGAATGTGCTAAATATATGGTGGATTATGCTTTTAATGAAATTAAATTAAATAGAATAGAAGCGGATTGTGTAAAAGAAAATGAATCATCCTTAAAAATATTCAAGAAATTAAATATGAATTTTGAGGGAGAATTTAAAGAAGCCCGCTACAATAAAAGACTAAACAAATTTTTTGATGTAGTATATTATGCAATATTAAGAAGTGAATATAAATAATTCTAATAATATATTTTATTATACTAAAATATATTATTAGAATTAAAAACCAAACTAGAGGAACTTTTTTAAAATGCAATGAATAACTGAATAAAAGTGTTGACAAATAACAAAAAAACAGTTATCATATCACTAAATTTGGGAGTTGTCCCCAAATCTAATGATACAGCAAGAAGTTATTGGGGATTCTAATTTTAGAATCTCCTTTTTTATAAAAAATTATAAATTAGAAAAGTTTATAAATTTAGTGGGGTGAAATTTATGGAACAAGAAAAAATCACAGTAGTAATACCAATGTATAATAGTGAAGATTATATAAAACGCTGTTTAAATTCAATTTGTAATCAAACTTATAAAAATTTAGAAATAATAGTTGTTGATGACGGAAGCCAAGATAAAAGCAAAAGTATAGTAGAGCAATTTCAACAGAACGATTCTAGGATAAAATATTTTTATCAAGAAAATCAGGGACCTGGTGCAGCGAGAAATGTAGGCGTAGAAAAAGGTACAGGAAAATATATTTCATTTATTGATAGTGATGATGAAATAAGAGAGAATTTTTTTGAAGTTTTATCTAACACAATACAAGAAAATGATAGCTTTGCATTAACTGGTGGATATATGATTTTTCCGGACGGTACATTTCAAAAATCATTTTTAACAAATGAAACTGAAACGAGAAACTTTAAAGTGCCTATATCTTGTAATAAGCTATTCAATTTTGAATTAATAAGAGAAAACAATTTAAGATTTAAAAGATTATATTATGCCGAAGACATAGACTTTTGGGGCAGACTTTTAATGATAAATGATAAATTTTCTATAGCAAATAATTATCTGTATTTATGTTATTTTAGAGAAAATTCTTTAACCAGAAGTTATACTGAAAAAGATAACATTTATCACATTTTTCAAGTGATTTCAGACATAGAGGAAAGCGCGAAAAGGAACGGAAAGTATGAAAGTTTAAAAGAAAACTTCGAATTTTTAAATATAAAAGAAATTTTAATTAGAGCAATGAAACAAATTAGTCAACTTTCTGGTTTTGGCGAATGCGATGTTATAAAAATGTTATCTTACATCGAAGATAAATATCCTAATTGGTATTATAATAAATACGTAAAAACTACATTTGATAAATATAGAAAAAAGAGATTGGAGTTATTGTTTAAAAAAGATTATAAGGGAATAATTAACTATCTTCATCAAATGAATTCCGGTTATGTAATAAAAGCTGATGAAGAAATGCTTGCAGAAAACATTGTAGATCATTCCATTTCAGTTGAAAAAGGTCAAATAGTTCAAATAAGATATAAAAGTACAGAATGCAACCCTCTAGTAATACAATTAATTAGAGAAATACAAGATCGGGGAGCTATAGCTATTCCAAAATTACAAGATTTAGATTTAGAAAGAGTCGCAAGAGAAACCTATGATAGTGAAGCTATGCAACAGTTAGCAGAAATAATTACTAAAGAAGCCGATTTTTATAATTCGTTTATATCCATAGGTTATAGTGAAAACGATTATGATTTTTCAAGAAATAATGAAAATCCTGCTTTTAGATTATTAATTAGTTATTTAACAGAATATAACAGAATAGTAAGAGGCAAAAAAAGTGTGAGCGTATTTTATCCATCTCCATTAGACGCACACAAAGCAAAAATGACTACAGAAGATTATAAAAGATATGCGTTTTCGATTATGAATTATGATTATAAAGACTTAAAAGTAAAAATGGAATCTTTAAAAGAAATGATGGATAAAACAAATCAAGTAAGAATAATAGGCAAAGATACAGCATTAACCTTTTCTAAAAAAGATATTCCATCTATTATTTTATCTGGAGAAGTAAATATACCCGATGGAGAAGTGTATACTTCTCCTATAAAGGATAGCGTAAATGGAACTATAAGATTTAATGTTGCTACTAAATATATGGGCAATATATTTGAAACTATATTATTAGAATTTAAAAACGGAAAAGTTGTAGATTTTGATTGTAGTGATCCTAATGAATTAAGAAATATCTTGGATATAGATAATGGAAGTAGATTCATAGGAGAGTTTGCATTAGGAGTTCATCCTCTTATCTTATATCCAATACTAAATACATTGCATGACGAAAAAATTTATGGAAGTTTTCATTTAGCATTAGGTCAAGCATATAAAAACGCTTATAATGGAAATGACTCAAATGTGCATTGGGATCTGATAAATATTCAAAGAGATGATTTTGATACTGGCAAAATTTTCTTTGATGATATTTTAATTCGAGAAAATGGAGAATTTGTTCCTAGTAATCTAAAAATTCTCAATGATGAACGAGCAAGAGTATTAACTAAAAGGAGAAGATAATATGGGAAAAGTGCCATCACTAATTGTTTTGAATCTCACTTCTGACTGCAATTTAAGATGTAAATATTGTTACGCTTCAGCTGGGACGTTTAAAGAATATATGACATCTGAATGTGCAATAGAAATAATAAGACAAGTAGCAAAATACAATAATACAATAGAGTTGTTATTTCATGGAGGGGAACCATTATTGGTCTTCGATGTAATCAAAGAAGTGATAAATTATTGCAAAAAAAATCTAAAAAATAAAGAAATAAGATACTACATACAAACTAATGGGGTGTTATTAACTGAAGAAAAAGCTAAGTATTTAATAGATGAGAAGGTAGAAATTTGCTTAAGTATTGATGGGCATACGGAAACAAGTAATCAATGCAGAATCTATCCTAAGGGGCAATCAAGTCTTAAAATGTTGAAAAATAGAATTGATTTATTAAAAAGTATGAATTATAACACAACTGTTTTAGCGGTATTAAATAAAAAGAATAAAGATGAAATAGAAGATTTTATAGATTTTTTAATAAATAATAAAATCTACAATTTTTCTTTAAATTATTTTATAAAAGGAGGGAGAGGGAACGAAAATAGTGATCTCGCTCTAAGCCCTGTAGAGTTATATGAAGTAACGAAAAATGTAATATCAAAAATTTTGGATTATCGCGAAAAAAACATAAAAATAGTTGAAAGAAATATTTCACATTTACTAAGAATTATATTTACAGAAAAAAAAGGCTATATGTGTATGAATAGTCCGTGTGGAGCAGGGAACCATTTATTAGGATATACTCCAAATGGAGATATATATCCCTGTGATGATTTAAGTTCTGTTGAGCAATTTAAGATAGGCAATATTCTTGATGGAGATATTAAAGATATACTAAAAGATAATGATGTAATTAATTTTTTTAATTATTGTTCTTATGAAAATATCCCGAAATGTTGTGATTGTAAAATTAAAAATAAATGTGGAGCGGGGTGTGCTTCACGAAAATTTTATGAAAATGGGACAATCTATGAAGTGGATCCAATTTGTGAATTTTATAAATTAATAGTACCATATATTGAAAATTTAATGATTGAGAATCCATCAATAAAGGAATTGGTTTAAAATGAAAACAACAGTAATTAAAAAAATAAGGAAAAACCAAAGTGACATAATTAACTACTTGATAAAAAACAACAACAAAATTATTTTTATAAAATCTATACCACAAACGGGAAAATCAACAATATTAAAAAAATTATTTGATATGAATCATAAAGATATAAAATTATTTATAACTGGATGTGATCCTAAAAATATGCCTTTAATTAATGATGAAGTAATAGCAGAAATAGAAAACTGCCTTATAAAAAACAAAGGAAAACAAATTACGATTTATTTTGATGAATATTACAATGATGAAACGTTATATTATTTAGAAACGAAAAAGTGCAAAAATATAAAGGTATTCATAACTACAAACAGAATAATAAAAAAAACTGCCTTTAATTATGAAATAATAGACATATATAAAGACATTTTTAATGGACTTGATAAATATATGCTTAAAAAATATAATTTGAATATTGAGGACAAATTATCAAGAAGAAAAATATCGGTAACTGAATTGATTAAAATAGCAGGTTATTTTGATAAAAAGCCTAATCTTAATTACAATATCAATGAAATTTTAAACATATTGAAAGAAAAATTAAATGAAATAGAAAGAGCAAGATTTTTGCCAACAACAACCGCAATATTATGTATACACAAAAAATTTAAAGTATTTAAAACATTTGATTTTGAAAATTAGTAAGGAGATTTTATTATGGATTTATCACTTATAATGGAAAAAGACGTAGACATTTTGATTAATAAAAACACAGGGAAATGGATAGCTATAAAAAATGATGAAGAACAAGAGTTAAAAATTATAAAAAAAATAAGTAGAAAATTATTAATAGATAAATTTGGAAAAAAGTTTGGTTCATACTTATGGAGCAAAAGAATTGAAATGTCAGAAAATTTTGAAAATAAGTTTTGTCATCAGATGAATTGCTTAGTTATAAATGTTACTGATAGCTGTAATTTAAAATGCCAATATTGTTATGCTAATAATGAAAATAAAATCCAGATGATAGATACAGAAACTATAATTTATGCAGTAGAAGAATTTTCTGAAAATATATATCCTAATAATTTAACTGTAATTTTTCATGGTGGGGAGCCTTTACTTGCTTTTGATAAAATAAAAGAAGCTGTAGAGAATCTTAAACATATTAAAAATATTGTTTACTCTTTGCAAACAAATGGAACATTATTAACTGAGGAAAAATTAGATTTTTTTGAAAAAAACAAATTTTTAATAGGATTAAGTATAGATGGAATTAATGATGAAAATAATTCGCTAAGAAATATAGATGGAAAAATAAAAGATTATACTAAACGAAATTTAGAGATTCTAAAAAATAATAAGTCATTTGTAAAGCCTCTTATTGTAGTTCACAAAAAAAATATTAACGATATAAAAGAAATAGTAAACTATTTTAAAAACAATTCTTTTGATGGACTTGTATGTAATTTGTTGTTTGAACCAGAAAATTTTGAAAATTGTGTTTTAGATGATTCGCTATTTGAGAATATGAGATATATTTTAGATTTAATGATGAATAATTATGATGGAGAAAATTTTGCGTTTTCTGAGCGAGACCTTAGATTATTATTTAGAAAAGTAATCTATGGATTTGTAGATGAATATATGTGTATGAATAGTCCATGTGGTGCAGGAAAAGAAACTGTTGCCGTAGACTACAAAGGAGATATATGGGCTTGTAATGTTTTAATTTCAAAAACAAAAAAAGATAATCTCATGGGTAATATATTTGAAAATTCAATTAAAGAAATTTTAAATAAAGACGTAAATGTTTCCAAAAGAAATATTGATTCAATTCCTATTTGTAATGAGTGTCCATATAAAAAATTATGTGGTGGTGGTGGATGTTGTGGTTTTGTTACTAATCAAAGAAATAATTTAAATGATAAAAGTATATATTGTGATTACCATTTTAAGCTTATAACATATATGATAGATAGTGTTATGAGATATTACGAAAGTGATATTATAACAAATTTTTAAAGGAGGTGAAAATAATGTCTAAGGATAAAAAATACGATGCAATCATGAAAAAATTAGCAACAAAAAGAGCAAAAGTAAATGTTCCTACTTACGACAGTAAGGTAATGATGGCTCATTGGAGCAATGGTTACAATTAAGAAAAAAGCTACAATTTGTGAAGTGATAAGATAAAAGTAGACAGGAGAAAAAAGCTCAGTCTACTTTTTTGATACAATAAAATAAAGGAGTTGAAAAAATGGGAAGACCAATAGGAACAAAAAATACAATGAGAACACCAGAAGAAAAAGAAAAATTAGGCTCAGTTGAACAAACGATGACTCCAGCTGTTTATGAGCCTCTAACAGAAATGTTAGCTTGTGATGTGCTGGGTATACAACCAGACTCATATAAAAGCTTTCGTGAACTCATTGAGTATGTAAACGTACTTGTTGGAGTAGATAATTATGATTTTTTTATTCAAAGGCAACTTGATCCTAAGTATGAGGCTGTGAGTTTTGTTTTTGAAGACGCACAAAATATTATGGATAAACATAAATTTTCTAGAGCTTCGCGTGACATGGAAGAATCAGAATTAGACGATTTAATATTTAGTGCAACAACTCATTTGCTATTTAAAGATTATGAAAGTGTAGAAGAATTAACCGATGATATGGTTAAAATTTATTCATTATCACGAGTGTATTCAAACCTTGATGGATTTGAAAAACTACAGGATGGTATTGTAGACTTATATTTATCAGAGCATCAAATTACAAATACTGATGCGAAATCAAAAATAATGCAGTTAATTAGGGTCAAAAATGAGCGAAGGGTAATAAATGGAATGAATTGCATACCTTTAAATATAAATGGCGATAGTTATTTATTTGATGAAGATGGTAATTTATATTTAAAAAGACTTAATACTACTTTTAAATACGAAAAACAGGGAATGCTTATATCATATCAAATAGTTGATGGTGTATTACGATTATATACAGAAACAGGAACATATAATTGTGATTTAAAGAATATTGATTTTAAAGCATTAGATAATAATTTGGCTAGTCAACAGGAAATGTTAGAAAGAGAAATAAATACATTGATGAGAGGAGTAAGTATGAATAGACCTTATATTAACCCTAATACTGTGTCTAACGTAGTGGCACGAGATACGGGAGCTAAAGCCGAAGTTATGGAACCAATACAGGCAACACCAAAATTAAGAAGACCACACATTAAACAAGAAACTATGTCTATGTTGCAAGAAAAAATCAAATCATTTGAATTAGATACAAAAAAGAAACAATTACTAGCACAAAAAGATATGGTTCAACAAATGATGGCAAATCAACAAGCAGTAGCTAGTATTGGTATAGAAGATGAAGAAGAACAAGACATGGGAATGTCTATGTAAAAGGGGAAAGTATGGAGAAACAATTTTTATTAAAAAAAGAAGATATAAAGTCTCTAATAAAACTTGGATTTAGCTGTATTGTATCTGACAGAATAACTGTTGATGAAAAAAAGATAGGATACATGTACAGAGAAAATCCTACTAGCGAATTTGATACTGGATGGAGATTTTTTGCTGGAGATGAAGATGAGCAATATATAGACAATCCTAATAATTTTGAAATATACGAATTAAACACAATCTGCAATTATGATCAGGATGTAATTCCTTATTTAATGAAACCAGCTGGAACAAAATTAGAAAGAAGCGACAAAGAATTTAAAGAAGTTAATGATTAATTATGTATTTATTATGTAATAAACTTGTTAAAATTACATACGATTTTACATACAAAAAAACTGAAATCCCAAGTTGTCCCGAGTGTGCTTGAGTTGTGCAAATAACGAGTAATAAAGGGAATTAACGAGTCGTGGGTATTCCGTAAAGTCAAAATACGGTACCCCCTGAAGGAGCCAAAAGGCTCCATTTTTGTTGTATTTAAAGGAATTATTAATGATAAAAATAGTAAAAGGTTGCAAAAAGGTTGCGATTTCTTTTTTTGAGCAAGTTTAGTTGCAAAGTTCGACAAATAGTTCTATAATTTAATTATCAAGTAAAGGTGCTAGTAAAGACTTCATGAGTTTTTTCTAGCACTTTTTTTCTTAGATAAAGGAGGAAAAATAATATGAATATTGCAAAAAATCAGAAAGGTCTAAAAACACTAGATGTATCAGATGAAATTTGGAATTCTATAAAGGATGAAAAAACAAATTTTATTGTTGCATTTGGATCTAATGGAAAAGGGAAATCTACGATAAAAGAATTATTTCAAAAAGAAAATATAAATAAAAATTTCAATTATCGAAATGATGAACAATCTAATAAAATATATGAATAATTTGGAAACTCAAAATTTTTGATTTATGACGAAAAATTTATAAATTCATTCGTTTATTCTGATGATGGTTTGAGGCAGAACCAAAGCAAAATAATTTTAAAAACAGATAAAATAAATACAAAAATAAATGAAAAAAATGATGTAAATAAAAATAATCAAAAAATTATTTCTAGTGCAAATATTTATTTAAACAGTATTTTAAATTTAGAAAAAATATTCAATATTAAAACAAAACCGCAAAAAAGATTTGCTCAAACATTTATTAAGGAAAATTTACCAAAAAGATATGATGAATTATTCAACATTGATGATAATAATCATAAAAGTTGGTGGTATGAAGGATTAGCAATATATAAAAGAAATGATTTAGATATATGCCCTTGGTGTAAATGTAAATATGAATTATTAGATGATAATTTACAAAATCAAATTAATTCTGTCTAATCAGTAACTTCAATTGATAGTAAATTATTCTCTGATAAGATTGCTAAAGAAAGTGATTTGAATAATATTTTAGTCGAATATGATATTGATGATAGTAATAAAGTAATAATCAATGAAGTGCTTAATGAGATTAAAGATTCACTAGATAAAGATAATGAGAATAGTATAGTTGTCAAGATGAATAGAATAAAGGATCAATTAGATAATGATAAAAAAACACAATTTTAAATGTTCCGATTTGGAAATTTTAGTGTTATAATGCTATTAGTGATTAAACTATTAAGGAGAAGGATTTTATATGGAACAAAGAATGAACAAAGAAGAATTATTAGAGTTAATGAGTAATTTGAAAATTGATTTGAATGAATTTTGGGTATTATCATCTTCAGCACTTGTTTTAAGAGATTTATTTCCTGATGCAGGGGATTTAGATATTGCTGTTACTGAAGAAGGATTGAAGCAGTTAAAAGAAAACTATGATTTAAAGCAAAAAGAAAATGGTTGGTACATAGTAAATGAAAAAGTAGAGTGTTTATTAGATCAAAAAGAAGATTGGAAAATAGAAAAAGTAGGTCAGTATAATTTGGAGAGCTTAGAAAAATATTATAACCATCTTAAAACTAGTACTAGAGAAAAAGATAAAATTAAATATGAAATAGTAAAAGAACAATTAAAACAAAAAAAATAATGAGGTATCTATATGGAAACTCGTAAATTATTAGATGTAACTATCGGAAATAATATGGCTGAACTAAGAAAAAAATCCAATTTTACTCAGGCAGAAGTTTGTAGTGTAGTTGGTGTTAATTGTTCGACATATAAACATTATTAATTAGGGGATAGAAGAACTCCAATAAGCGTAATAAGAGATCTAGCTAAATTTTATAAAGTATCAACAGATTACTTTTTTGAAAATATGCCTGAATTACCATGGTTAGAAAAAAATCAATATATTCGAACAGCTTCAAGTGCTAGAGATAATAGGAGAATATGTTTTAGATAATAATGGAAGTCGTATTCCAATTACGGATGAGAATGGTAATATTGTTCCAATATTGGATAGTAATGGAAGAATAGTGCCAAGATATCAGTAGAAGTATCAACAGATTATGATGGAGTTATTCTAGAAGGACTTGATGTAATTGAATTACCTAAATGTAAATATTTAATGTTTCAAGGTGAACCATTTAAAGAAGAAGATTATTGCATTGCTATAGAACAAATTTGGGATGCTATAAAGAAATATGATCCATCTGTAATCAATTATGAGTGGGATGATAATAATCCTCGTATTCAATTAGAACCTATCGGTACAAGAGGATATATTGAATTAGTAGCTGTAAAAGAGAAAAAGTAATATAAATAAAAGACTTAAAGAAAGATAAAAATCTTTCTTTTTTTGTGTTATAATGAACTTAACATAGTAAAATATTAAGTGTAGTTGTCAAATTTCAAAGGTTAATTGGTAGTGCACAACCGACTAAATTGATATATTTGGTGTGTGAGGTGAGAGAAAAATGAAAATTAATAAAAAAATTTATTCATTAAGAAAACAATATAATTTATCACAAGAAGAACTTGCCGACAAATTAAATGTTTCAAGACAAACAATATCAAAAGTAAGTAATTAGGAGGTAATATGAAAGAGAGTACTAAAAGATTAATTTATATAGTTATTGGTATCGTTGTCATTTTGGTAGTTGGGTTAGGTTTGTACTTTATATTTAATAATAAACAAGAAAAAAAGGTTATTAGTAATATAAATATTAGTAGTCAATTACAGCAAGATTTTAATGCGGGGAAAATTAGTGTTGATGAATATGTTAGGTTTAATCTTTATGCTGAATATGATCGTGATTTATTAAAAGATGAATATAAAAATTTAGAATTGTCTAATGAAACAATAGATATTGAATATTTAATTAATAATCATTATGATGAATTGTCTCAAGAAACAATTAAGTTTTTTGCTAAAAAAATCAATTTAGAAAATATTACTTTTGAATTAGATAAAGAAAATGAAAAGACTAGTCAAGATTCGTTTTGGTTAGATTTATTTTTGTTAAAAGTTTCTGCCAAAGCAGAAAAAGTAACCAACTTAAATCAAGTTATATTATCAAGCTCAGGTAACTTTGTTATTTGGTATACGACAACTGGAGATAGTGGAATACACTTTGAAACAGCTAAAGAGATAGCTGACGGATTGGAAAGTACTGTAAAAAAGTTTGAAAGTTTTTTTGGCTATGATTATAGTTCTCAAGCAGAAATATTTTCTGAAGGAAAAACTTATCGAAATCAAACAAAAATTTTAAATAATGCTAATATTGATTCTAATTATTTAAAAACAGCTACTCAAGTTTATTTAGTTAACTATAATGAATCTTCTTTGGCACAGTATGTTAGTGGTTATGGAAAAGGTAAAGAGATAATTAACTATATTTTTGGTGGGGATGATTATGGAAGTATTGTGTTTCCTTATATAATTATTAAACCATCATCATTTGATGATCATGAAAGATTAGCACAATTATATAATCACGAACTATTTCATCATTATCAAAAACATATTTTATGTGGCCACAGCAATTGTACTTTAAGTAAAGATCCATATTATTCCGATTCAACAGCTAATTGGGCTAGTGCTTTGGTAACTACCAAAACAACTAATGAGGGTTTTTTAAACGAATGGGCTCAAGTTTATAGATATAATTCTAATTCTCTATTAAAAGAATATGTTGAAAAGTATGGTGAATCTAAAGTTGCATATGCAATGTTTGTATACTTATATAATTATTCTAGCAATGTAAATGATGGAAAAAACAAAATTAAAGATGCTATGTATCAAGAAAAATTTTTAGAATATCTAGAAGCCAATTCTACATTAGAAGAAAGAAGTAAACTTCAAAAGCAAATAGCATTAAAAAATTTAACAAATGACTATTTAAATAAAAATATTAATGTTTCTGATGAAAAGAAATCAGTAGACAACATTAAAGATATTGTAAATATTGAGAACAATAATTCTATAAATGATATTATTGTTGAGAAGATGGGAATATCTTATTATAAAATTAGTATTCCTCAATATAAAGCTGTTAAGATTGGTATAGATAGAAAAAATAATGGTTTTGATTCTGTTTTAGTAGCTGTCAAAGACAATAAGTATTTGGTTCTTGATTCTTCTGTTACAAGTAATGAAAAAATTGAATTTAACACAAATGATTATGATATTTATGAAGATTATTATTTGATCATTTATAATAATTATTTAACAACAACAAGTGAACATTCTCTTTCACTAATAGAGATTACTAGAGACGAACCACAACCTTCAACGTGGAAATTTATTTATCCTGTTATTGATTGTGAATTAGAGGCTAAAAAAGAAGTTAGGGATGGATTTTCTACTTTTGCTTTTGATGAAGAAAATAAAATCATATGGATTTATACTTCTGTGCATTTTTATGATGAAAAAACAGCTCAACAAGAATATGAAAAAGCAATTAAGGATTTTAAGTCGAATGGTAAGGTTTTTCTAAAAGATGGAGTAAAACTTACCTGTGTTAAACGCCTTGAAAATTACCCACATTTAAAAACTTATCAAGACGTTCTTGATTATTATACGAAAGCTTGTGGATATGATTAAAAAAAGTTGCTGCTTTAGCTGATTCATTAACTTCTGAAACAGCTGAATATATTTTTGGTGTCAATCACTTGCTATAGCTATGTGGTAACAATATGAATATGATATAGATGTTTATAAGGTGTTATTTATGCTTGTATATACGGATGAAGAATATTCTTATCAAGAAAAGGATAAAAATTTGTTTTATGTTGTATGTACAAGGGCGCAACATAGCTTAGCTATTTATAATCAAAAGAAGTTACTATTCCGTAGAAAGAAGTAAAGTGTTATGAATAATTCAATATTATGTGGTAGTTCTTGTGTTAAATATATTTTAAAGTATTATAAAAAAGATTGTTGTGATTTTAGTTTAAAAATGATGTGGACTACTGAATTGGCAATTTTTTTAAAAGAAAAAGGTATAAAAGATATTAAAATAAAATGTTAAAGAAGTAATTTATATAATGCTTATATAAACAAAAACAGTCCAAATTTTGATGGATTTAAATATATAAAAAAAGCTTTAGATTTAAACATTCCAATTATTGAACAAAAGGTTCCAAATTCTCAAGTACAATATATTTTTGAAAAGGATTTGCTTTAAAAAATTAAAAAAATAAAATTATTAATAATATAAATAATATAAGTAAAAAAATAATAATTAATAAGTATTAAAAATAAAAACAATATAAAAGAGCTTAGGCTCTTTTGTTCATTTTATAATGTGATTTTCTATAATGATAGTAATTAAAAAAAATTAAAAAATTAAAAAAAGAAATAAATTATTTTATTTCTTTTTATTTTTTAATAAATCTCTTATTTCTACTAATAATTCTTCAGTTGCTGATTTGTTAACTTCTTCTTTAACATTTTTAGCAGGTTTTTTAAATTTGTTGATTAATTTAATCATAAAGAATATACATAATGCTATTAATAGAAAATCAATTGTACTTTGAATAAAATCTCCATACATT
>JAAZBI010000074.1 GCA_012513875.1 Mollicutes bacterium | reverse complement strand
TTGTAAGTGTGATTAAGTTTTAATTTTTCTACTATTGGTGCTTGTTCTATATTTATGTTTGGCTCTTGTTCTTTGCTTGTGCCAATGTTAAAAACCATTCCAGTTATTGTTAATATATTAAAAATTATGTTTCCTACCATATATTTGTCCTTTCATTGTTAAAGTTGGGAAGGATTAATAATAATCCTTCCCATTCTTAATTATGCTTTATGCACCAGTATTGCCACGAACAATGTTAAGCACTAATTTAACTACTGCGAATGACACCGATACACCGAGCATGATGAGTGCGAATGTTCCAAAACTTGTTAATCCACCAGCACCAGTATTTAGTGTTGGATCCCAAAACAATGTTTCAAAACCATTCATGAATTCGGTTGCTAAATCTGCGATTAGTCCTAATCCACTTACAATTGCATCAATAATTGCTTGTCCCATGTTATTTTCTCCTTCTATATATATTATACAATGTATATATATATAAAATTTGCAATTATTTTTTTATTTATTTTTTCTTTGTTTTTATTGTTAGGATAAATATGTCAATTAAGTAGTATAATGCTATTGCACTTGTTAATGCTAACCATACATAATATATTGTTGTTATCATTGTTAAACTGCTTATTTCATGTGTTATTGTGTTATTGCTATTGCTAATACTAAAATATGTGATATTGCTATCTACTGGGTTCATTGTGCCAAAAAATATTAAGTATAAAATATCTAACATATTATTTTCTTATCCATTCATGTATTTTTTTGTGTATAAAATTAAATGGTAATAATATCATTTTACTAATTAATATACTTGTTGCAAAAATTATCATTATTGTTATGCTTGTTGCGATTATTTCTATAATATTGATTTCTATAATATAATCAAAAAAATTAACATTAAAGTTTTCTAATCCTATTGCAATTAATATATTATATAATACTTGATACATTTATTTATCTGCTTTCTTAAATGCTTTCACTATTTTTGGGATTAATAATCCTAAAACTAAACTATTATTTATTATTAATAAAATAATAATTAATAATAAGTTTTTATCTATTGAATTAAGGATTTCTGTGTAATCCATTATCTACTTTTCTCCTATCATCTAATGGGGATACATAATTATTGAATCTAATTATTTCATTTGTTTTGAATTTGTTAAATCTTTTTGGGTTTATATCTTTTTCTGCTATATTGTTATATCTTTCACTATAAGCATGGGTATCATAAGTTAAATATTTGTTAAATTTAAATCCTAAATAAATTCCATAATGCCATTTGGTGTTTTCACTAATATATGTGGAGCTTGTATTTGTAATTTGATCACTCATGTGAAGATCACACATTCTATTTCTGTAAAATATCCAAAATTTAGAAAAATCATAACACCATATATTTATATTCATTTTTCTTCTAACTTGTACCACTACATCGCTATCGCTTTGGCTTGTTAAAATTAAATATCCGTTAATGTAGTGCCTAAAAAATGTTATTAATTCATTTACATTGTATTTTATTTCTTCTATGTTCCAGTCAAATTGTGTAAATACTTGTGTAATCTCATCTATAAATATTACACTTCCATATATAATGCCTTTTTTTAAGATTAAATGGTCTTTTTGTAGTTTTGCACTCCATTCTTTTTGAAATGGTACTATTGTTTTATAGTAAATTGGTAAATTGCTATATATTACTGGTCTTGGCTTTGTTGGTAATAATTCTATATCTTTTGGCTTATCTATTTTTTTCTTTTTCCATTGTTTTAATTTTTTTTGGTATTTACTTTTTCTTATTGCATTAATTATTTTTATTTTAATTGTAGCTATAAGCCATTGTGTTTGTTTAATTTTAATTAGTTGTTGTGCTTTGATCACACCAGTTAATGTTTTTCCACTACCTAATCCACCACTTAAAAATAGTGTGGTATCCATTTTAATTAGATAAGGTGCAATTATTTTAAATATAATAATCGCTAATATGATTAAACCTATTAATAATAATATATTGCTAATGTTTTCCATGTTGCTTTTCTATTTTTTTCTTCTTTCCATTTCTTTATTTAGTTCTTGTTTCATTATTAACAATAGATCATAATCTGCTTTTTGTATTTGCTTTCTAAATTTTAGCATAAATGGTAATGTTCTTAAAGTTGCTTTCATTTTTTTGGTTTACTCCCTATTTTTTTTGTTATAAAAATTACACCTACTATTAATATTAATAATATTATTGCACCAAAATCCATTATTCTTTATTTTTTTCTTTATTCTTTTTTATTTCTTTGTTTTTCTTTATTGTGTCTATTATATTAAATGTAATATAAGTAATTACCGATACTATAATTATTGAGTATAGTATCCATTCTATAATTGATAAATTTTCTATAAGATTAATTAGCATTTTGTTTTCCTTTTCTTTGTTTTCTTTTTTGTTTCTTTTTATTGTGTTTATTAGCCCATTTATAGTTTGGTATATTTTTTATTAATTCATCTAACATTTTATTTTCCTTTCTGTATTTTTTCTATGTAATCTTTATTTTCTTTTATAAATTTAATTTGATTCCTTGTTGTTTCATTATACAAATAATACATATCAATTCTATTTTCTAATTCTCTTTGTATTGTATTTAAGTAATCTGTTATTACTTTGTTTTTCATCTTTCCTTTTTTATCTTCTTTAATTCCTAATGCTTTCATCGTTTCATCTGCATATATTTTAAAATTTTTATTGATATATATATGGACTAAATTATTAATTATTTTTGTTTTTTGATTAGTGCTATAAATATCTAACATTCTTGGTTTCACGCTTGTTCTTTTTCTATCTCTTGTGCTAAATATATATTTTTCTTTCCATAAATCTCCGTTGTATAGGTCATTATTAACTAATATATCTATTATAGTGCTAAATGATAATTTATTTTTATTTTTTAAATACAAAAATTTTTTTAATTCTTCTTTGTTTAAATATAGTGTTAATTTTTCTGCTTTCATCTTTGGTTATTGGCAAGGATACCGAAGTTGTTTAAGTTCTTCAATATCCTTGCTTACATACATATTATATTATATGTTTTTTTATATTGCAAATTATTTTTCTTTTTCTTTATTCTTTATTTCTTTATTCTTTATATATACTCATAACTTATATATATACTAATAACTATTACACATTAAGGATAACATAATGGTAAGTATTATATTCGTATTAATTACTAATAACTTATATACATACTATCTACATACTCATACAATACTTACATGGTTATTATTATTATATTAAGCATCAACGATGGAACGATTATATCGCATCGTTGCGTAAATATATTATAATACTGTGTGTTCCTTAAAAGGAACACACCTTGTAGTTTCCTTTTTTTCTATGAGCGATAAAAAATCCTTAATAAGAATTCCCAAAAAATTTATTCATAAAGTTAAGGGATTAAAACCATAGCATATAGCCATGAAAAAAAATCTTTAATCCTAAATCCTTAAAAAATCCTTTTCGTGTCTTAAAATGCCTAAAAAGTGGCAAAAACCACCATTGCCCATAAAAAAAGCCAGTCAACCTTTCGGCTAACTGGCTAATTTTGTTAAAATGCACTTAATGAACTACATATAATGCTTTTGAATACCTTGCTTTTCAAGGTCATTGGCTAACTCGTCCATTTTACTCATTTGGAATATACGGAATATTTAACTCTGTGAAAAATTTCCCTAAATTAATTAGCCATGATAGATTATGTGTTATATTTGGGTTCATGTTAATTCCTACTAATGCCATTAAATTAATTGTTATAAATCCACTAATTCGTAATGGATATGTTAGTATATTAATCATCATTATTATATAGTTTATTGATGTTATTGTTATTGTTATTATACTGCTATTATTTATTGTTGGTATGTTTAAACTTAAATTATCTGGACTTAAAGATATTGCTAAATTAGTTAAATACTTCCATATATCTATTTTCCATAATTTTATGCCATTATGCTCAAATGTGCTTAATAAAATTGTTGTTCTTTCATCAAATATTGTGCTTAATGCTAATGCTACAATTCCTAATATTATTATCCATACTATCCATATTGTATAAACTCCAAATTTTCCACTTGTCAAACTGGCTACTGCCTTTGCCGGTGTTTTTGGATTACTATTTATATTAATATATATTTTTTCTTTTTTTTGTTTCTTCATAATTTATGCTTTATTGAAAAATCCTATAATTTTTTGCAATAGCCACATTAATAAAATAATTGCAACAATGCTTAAAAATAGATTACCAATATTTATGCTATATGGTGTATTTGGGAATAATGTTATATTAAATGCTTGTGTTATAAAACTAAATGGCAATGTTAATATTGTAAACATTAGATTTGGTATATCTACATATTCATACCCACTCCCTACATATATACTTCCAAAGATTTCGCCAGTATCCATTGTGATTAAATCATTATCTATGGGATAACCAGTTATTGTTAATTCTTCTAATGTAGTATCTATCCATTTAACATATGTAATCATGTATGTTTTCCATATATTATTTAATTGAATATTTGTTGTCATTTTAAAACTTTCATCTATTTCTATATCATCTATATTTTGTGTTTGTGTATAACTATAATTATTTGTAATATTTGTAAATATTGCTAATTGGTTGTTTAAAATTGCATAATTTGTTTGGTTAATATATTCACTTAAATCATTGTTTGTTTTATATTGTATAATATCGGTATATATTAGTGGATATGTATTTAAATGATTATTATTTAATAATGATATTTTATAATCTATTGTATTGTTTGTAAGACCACTATATGTTGTTATTTCTGTGATTATTAATGCACTGGTTTCATAACGAATTGCGTTGTAATCATAATAATTTTGTATTTTATGTATTGAATTATAGGAATTATTTATTTGTATTGTTTGTGTATATGTTGTTTCTTTTATATTGATATAATTATTTGCTTTATTAATGTTGTATTTACTAATATTAGCACCTATATAAGCATTACCATTTTGATTTATTAAAGTTTGGGTGCTTGTTTTTGTTGCATCATCTATATCCCATTGAATTATACTTACTGGGTCTGCATTTTGTATTGGTGGATTAAAATTATTACCACTTGGTAAACTTGGTAATAGTGTGGATAGTATTGTTGGTATTAATACAATACTTTTTACCATATTTAACTACCACTTTTATTTCTAATTATAAATAATACTAATTTAACTACTGCAAATGATACGGATACACCTAACATAACTAATGCAAAACCACCAAAACTGGTTAAACTTTCATTTTGCCAAAATAAGTATGTAAATCCAGTTAAAAATTCATTTGTTAAGTTTCCTATTAATCCTAATCCACTTGCAATACTGCCAATTATTTGTCCACCTTGTGTAATATCGGTTAAATATGGTAATAAATCAATGTTAAAACTATAAATAGTTGTATCGTGCGTGATTGTGAATTGAGTAATGCCAATTTCATCATAGGCTACACCAGTTATGTTGTAAATATTATCTGCTATATATAGCATTTCTTCTATAACATTTTCGGTATTACCATTTACACCTATATAATTATTTTCTTCAAATTCAACATACCAATAATTTTGGTTGTTTTTTATTAGTGTTTGTAGTGTCGTTGCTTCATCGCCAGTAGGTGGCGTAAATTTGTAAGTGTGATTAAGTTTTAATTTTTCTACTATTGGTGCTTGTTCTATATTTATGTTTGGCTCTTGTTCTTTGCTTGTGCCAATGTTAAAAACCATTCCAGTTATTGTTAATATATTAAAAATTA
>JAAZBI010000075.1 GCA_012513875.1 Mollicutes bacterium | reverse complement strand
TCGACCGGTCAAGTCATATACTTCGTTCCACGGCCGGTACCGACCGACTTAACCAATCCTTGTTCAACCAGTGATTTCAAAATGCTTACCACTTTGGTTTTCCCGAATCCGGTGACTGTCGCGATTTCAGAGCTCGATAGCTTCTTCCTGCCTGAAAGCACTTCACAGATGAGTCGTTCGTCCCTGCTTAGTGATGATTTATTAACAAGAAGTGGCAAGGTGATTCTCACGGAGCTCTCAAAGACTCCGAATTGAGGGTTTCTGTCACTTCCGGCATACGCCTGCTTGATTCTCTTCACTCCCGTTCCGAATCGCTCAATGTGATGCAGCCGAAAGAAAACATTGCCGATGATGGGATTTCTGAGGATAGATACTTGCCCTTCGAGATATTCTTCTTCCGTTATTCCCTTCGGCAGTCCGCCGGGAGACATAATCTCTATCCGATCCGGGTGCATGGACACCCGAATATGCGCATCAACATCCCACACCCTGTGAATGATTGCATTGGCAATCGCCTCTCGAAAAGCTTCGGTCGGAATCAGTTCAACAGTAATCCTGTTTGCTTCCCTTATCTCTTCATACTGATAGTATTGTCGATACACCTTCATCGCACGATCGAATTGTTCCAGAATAGAAATATGCTCAAACGTCTCCCGATTCTGCAGAATATTTATATTCTCGCCAAATTTAACCATGTCGATTCCGAAAAAGTTATTATCGTCCGCGAGAAGTGCTGCCGCATTGTTGTATCCGTCAACGTCTGAGTATAATTCGAGCGTTTTCAGAATATCCTTCGAAACCATCTGAATGCCGAGCGACGTTTGAAAAGAATTCTCAAGATAGCGAAATGACAAGTCCTGTTTTCTGGATTTCAAACCTTCGAATGTTTTGTTCTGTCCTTCCAGAATCAGACGAGTCAATTCCAACGGATCCACCTCGACTGTTGCTGAGTCATTTCGACGATATGCTTTTGACTTATAAAAATACGGCTTGTACAAACCCTCTTTGACATTAAGGGTAATCACACCGGTTCTTCTGTTGATCGCCAAAGTGAACGCCGGTTTGGGGTTGATATTATCATTTATCTGATTCTCGATATTCAAGCAAGCTTCTTCCGGATGATCAACCCCGATGGCTTTCCCTTGATCGTCAATTCCGAACTTAATCTCGCCTGTGCCGTAATTTGCATAAGCGCTGACTGTTTTCAAATAACTAGGCGAAACATCCCGCTTATATTCCAGAGTTCTCGATTCCCGCATCCCGACGTTCTCCTCTTTTTCTGTTGTTTTCATTCTATTCGAAAACGAACGCAACGTCAAACGATAATATTTGCGTTCGTTTTTGCGTTCGCTGATGAATGTAAATCTCAACAATCGAGCGATAAGAAAAGTCCTAATGTACTTATAAAATCCACTTACTTACCAATAATACGCTTCGACTAGATCCTTCTTCCAGCTCATTCGCGAGTTCCTCTGTGTCCGATTCACCGTCCGAGGAGTCAGACTATATTGTTTAACTTATTAATCTTCTCCTGAATAAACGAAAGTACGGTTTCTCTATCATCCTCGTCCTTATAGATAATCACGATGCCAAAGCAAGAATCCCACTGATAGATCAATTTGTAAGGGTCTTTCTCGATACGATACTGATCCTCCCCAACGCTATAAAGCTTCCTTTCACCCTGAATATACTTGACCAGAAAATCAAAGGGCTCTCGTTCATAAGAACCCCAACTATCGCTAATATGAATCCATTTCGATTTCTCAGATACAATGTAAATTTCGTATCGAAAAGCCATTTGTTCACCCACTATTTCATACAACTGACCATGCTATCCAGTTTCGTTCTCGCCATCATTGCGGTTGCGTTTCCTGAAGCAGCTT
>JAAZBI010000076.1 GCA_012513875.1 Mollicutes bacterium | reverse complement strand
TTGCCGATGAAGTTCTTAAAGCATTCAAGGAGCTTGGGTATTGAGTTCATTGACAAGGAGGCTTGTTCGATTGAGATAAGAATATCTTCGCTCGTCTCAGCAGATTTACAGCCTGAACTGGAGGTTTTGAGGATTCAGGCTGTATTCCCGGGCTCGCCGCTCGCTCGTCTCAGCAGATTTACAGCCTGAACTGGAAGTTTAGAGGATTCAGGCTGTATTCCTAGAGCTCGCCACTCGCTCGTCTCAGCAGATTTACAGCCTGAACTGGAGGTTTAGCGGATTCAGACCAGCTATTAAATGTCAATCACCTTTTGAAGACAAAAACGCCCTGTTATCCTGGTCATTCTCCGGTTGAATCAGATCCAAATTTTCCGGAGCAGCATTGTGCAACCGCTGCTCGAAAGGGCGATTTTCAGATAACACGCTGAAGATGATGTAACAAAGCTTTCTGGCAATGGCTCCAATTGCGACGCCGTGGTGTTTGCCCCGTTGGCGTAGTCGCAAATAGTAGGCGGAAAGTTCCGGGTCATGAAAAGCAGCCACAACGGCGGCCGTGTAGAGCGCCCGTCGCAGGTAGGGTGAACCTCGTTTTGACATGTGCATTTGCGTGCCCTCAAAATTACCCGATTGACTGACAGAAGCATCGATTCCCGCGTAGGCGACGAGTTTCTTGCCATCCTCGAAACGCGAAATGTCGCCCACTTCGCTGAGAATGATTGCGCCCAGAACGGGGCCGATGCCAGGAATTGTCGTGATGAAGCTGTCCGTCTTGCTCATATAGGCAGAAATTTCTGCGTCGAGTTGCTCAACCTGGCCTTCAATAAAATCGATTTGTTCCAAGAGTTGCCGCAACTGGAAGGCAAACGCGTCGGTAGCGATTGTGATGCCAAACGAGTTCTGTGCAGCATCCTTAATCTGCATGGCCTTATCCTTTCCGAAACGCCCTCGGCTGGCTTTATCCAGAAAATTCGTCAGCTTTCGGTTGCTGATTTGGCTAAGCGCTTCCGGCGTCGTATAGTTCTGAAGCACCTCCCGTGAGGTGACGCCAAACGTGTCCGAGAAAAGCGTGGCATACTCTGGGAATATTTGATCCAACAGAGCAATAGACTTGCGTTTGAGATCAGAGCAAGAGTCGACTTCAAACATCCGAAAACGGCACAATTGACGTAAGGCCAGGGTTTGCTCGCCGGCCGTTGGCGCCTCTTTGTACTCTCCCATACGCAGCACTTTGCTAATGACCACGGCATCGATCTTATCCGTCTTGACCTTACGGACGGACATGTTCCGATAAGCGTCGGTTACGATTGGGTTAATGACTTTGACCGTGTACTCTCGCCCAACCAAATACGAATAGATTGCCAACCAGTAATGGCCGGTAGCCTCCATTCCAACGACTGCGTTGTCGACCGTCACGCCTAACGTAACCAGATGCTTAAGTAACTTCTCTGCTCCGGGGATGGTATTTGCTACTTTCATTGTTGTTCCGAGCAATTCGCCGGATTCACTGAGAATAGCCACTTCGTGTGTGTTCTTTGCAATGTCGATGCCAACGTAAAACATATTGCACCAAACCTTTCCATAAAAGTTACAGATGGAGGTTTTCCACATGACTTTACGGGAACACAACCTTGTTTGACATACGGGGCAATTTCCCCATCCAGCTCATTCGTGTACTGCCCGTAAAGATGAGGCGTAAGTCTAAAACGCGAAGCTAAACTCCAAGGCTGTAATACTACGCCCTCAATCTGTACGAGTCTATTTTCCCACATGGTTTGTGAGATGAATAGAAACATTGTCAGATTGTTTTCTGACTTACTTCATTATACAAGGCTGTATTCCCGGGCTCGCCACTCGCTCGTCTCAGCAGATTTACAGCCTGAACTGGAAGTTTAGCGGATTCAGGCTGTATTCCCGGGCTCGCCGCTCGCTCGTCTCAGCA
>JAAZBI010000077.1 GCA_012513875.1 Mollicutes bacterium | reverse complement strand
TTGCGCGGTATGTCATTGAACAGAAACTCGTTTAATGAGGGAAGGCGATCTCAGGGTCGCTTTCTTCATGCTATACTATGGACAATCCTATCGGCTGATGAAGGACATTTTCTGTCGGCTATTGGAGGACAAAATCCGTCGGCACAAGCAGTTAGGACACAGTTAGCGTCATTGAGTAGCAGCGGCAGCTCCGTACAATCTAAAACAATAGCCTCTATGAGAACTTCTCTTTAAATAATGTGCTAATTCGGCTTTCGATGACTGTTATGACATCGTCAACACTCTTTTGTCCTGCAAAAAATATGCTAGACTCCTCGTGAATGATCGATATAATTTCTGGATTGTAGCCATTGCGTTGAAGGGCTGCTTCAATGATTTCTCTATAACGTGCCGCATATGCATCCGTTGGCTTCGTTGAATAATAATACGAAAACATCGCATCCGATTCACTCATCTTAATTGCGTTGTTTATCTGCAATTCGACAGAGTCACGTTTCACCGGAATGCCCTTATTATTTGACGCGATTTTATTTTGATATTCTGAGGCAAGGAGCAGCTTAACAAAATCAATCGCTGCTTCCGGTTTTGCACATTGCGAAGACACCGCGACGGAAGAAAACGATGTAATGCCCAATCCTTGGTTATTCAGACTCGGCAGTCCCGCCAGAGAGAGCAAGCGTCCCTGATAATAAGATATATTAATGAGATCTGCATAATTTTGAATGCTCACAATCGGGTCATCTGATCCCATTGATACCGTGCGAATCAACGATGATTCCGACCAAGTATCACTGTACTTTCCGTTTTCTTGCGAAAAACAGATCACATTTGCTAATTCCTCTCGATCAACTATCAGTGATTTATCGCTCATCGAAAAAATGTCCTGTGATGAACCGGCCATCAAATAGTCGATCCAGACGTGTTGGGGATATCGTGATAACGAACTATAAACATCGACATTTTTCGAAAAATAATCAGCCGTTTCCTCCCAATTCATCACTTCACCGATACCCACATCATCGCCTACAACCAAACCGTTGATCGAGACGCTAAGTGGAATTTGAAAAAGTTTATCCTTTTCGCGAAAAGCGTAGATCAGGTTTTCATAATATACCTGTTCATTAATAAATCCTTCCAAAGATTGGGACAAATCCATCAGTGCATCATTATCAGAAAACCAATTGTAATGTGCCATATTCGCGACGATATCGACATTTCCATTCTTAACATCACTTAATAATTGCTTTTGAATATCGAGAAATTGCTGGTGGCTCTGGCTGGATTCATCTCCTTCAACCGGCTCATCATATGCGTAGTTCTTTATTTTTAGATATGCATTATCAGAAAACAAATTATACTCGTACACCGCGGACATTAACTCCATATCTGATGTCAGATTCATTCCGCCAAGATAGAGGATGTTCTTACCTGTGTACGGATTTTCTTTTGCCCTAATTAGAGAGCAGCCATACACCCTGCACTGATTACCTTCTTCGACGATTCCGATCGCACTTATCGTATCAGGGTTTATCACATGATAATAACTTCGCTTGAGATAGTGCGATAAATCCGCGTCAGAATTGAGCCAAGAAAAAATCTCTTCTCCAGATTCATCCGCAACGATAGTTTCGCCGACAGCAGAATATTTTGATCCATCTTGTGATGCCACTTGTCCGAATTGTACATCCTTTGCTTCTTCATCCGCATTGCCACGCTCAAGGTCCACAATATAATAATTCAGTCTATTGCCTTCGGATTCCTTTGATAGCGCGACTTTTCCGTCGGCAAATAAAAGAAAACCGGAAATCTGCGGGTCTTTCAAGTTTAAAATCAGTCGTCCTTCCGAGTCGTAAACGACCAGTACTCCTTCTGTGCAAAAATAGCGATTTCCCTTCTCATCAATTTCAAAGGCCATCATGTCACCTGAAGGAAAATCTTCAGGTAATGGATAGAAAAGCTCTTTTTCGGCAGCTCCTGAGGAAAGATTCATTAGAAGCCAGTGAGCTGACATGTCATAAGTCGATTCATCGAAAACTAAGAACATCGCCTCAGCCATACCATCAGGACGAATCGCAATAGACTGGCACATCGATATCGCATCAGGAAAAACATCTGCTGTATCAAAAGCCGTCACCGTGTTATTGGATAAGGAATAGACGATAGATTTCTCTCCAATGTAATCTAAGGGATTATAGCCGCTACTGTTTCTCGTCTCTTCGTCGACTTCATACATCATCTGAATATTGACAAGGACAACGTCTCCGTTTTGACGGATATTAGACACCTGAGAGAGTGAAACGTTAGCATCCGGTAAGAATATCACTTTTTCGGTTGCAACAAATATCGGGTCTGTTGATGCGACAGTTCTATCTTTCTGATTCGAAGTTTTGCATGAGGAAATGATTGCAAGAAGAAAGACCATTAGCAAGACGAGACTCATTATCTTCAAGCTTTTCAAATTTTACATCCTCCTTTGAGAATTTGATGACAAGCGTCTTCAATTGAGTTGCAGGCAGTAATATTTATTTTTTCATACTCAACTTTCCTTTTGTATCTTTGTTCATAAAGTTGAATTGCTTCAAAAAAAATATGTTTATCCATGTGATCTCTAAATCTATTTATTGTTTCTTCTACAAACTCTTTTTCAAGAGGAGTTTGAACGTAAACTAATTGCTCGCAACGGAATTGATAATTTGACAGTAATTGCTTTCTGAAGTTCGAACAACTGCTGTTGTTAATCAGTTTTACTATTTTGCCTGTTACTATTGAAGTGGCTAAACTATTTCCGGAAAAAATATAGCAGCCATTAAAATCAACGCATTCGATTTTGACATCTTCGACAATGTCTATTTTATCTCGATCAACATACAATCCTCTCTCAACAGAAGAATTTGAAGCTGAAACTCCAATTACAGTTTCAAAACTTGCAGGGACTATTCCTAATCCGTCATTTGAATAAGCCGCGACAATTACTGCTCCTCTTTCAGAAAGTAGTTTGCATACCGATTCCAGTTCAGAACAGCATGCCATCTCATTAGATACTCCCGAGATTGCCAAGCAAATCACATCTACTTTTTTACTCATCAAAGAGTGGAGAGCTTCTGTTACAGTTTTGGAACTCGTTTTCCCGCTCGCGCCGGAGACTTTCACAATTATATATTCGGCAAAATCAACATATCGATTAATAATCGAAAAACACGCCGTGCCATGCCCGTTTGCATCATAAAATTCGTATCCATAACCCAATGAACTGGGGCAGTCGACTAATGAATACCCTTCAATCTTGCGATCTGAGTAGTATTTTTTGAAATAATCCATATCTAAGCCCGAATCAATAATTGCAATTCTCATAATTAATCCTCTCTGGTCAATTTTTTATTATTAATCAGATATTTTGTATGATTATTTTCAGTAGCTCGTATTATATGCGAAACCCAAATGACAGTCTTTATCTTTGAAACAGTTTCAATTATGTTTTCAATTTTTTTTGCATTTTGTTCGTCGAGACCTGAAGTAACTTCGTCTAACAAAAGGATAGGCTTGTTCTGAAGAAGCGCTCTTGCCAAACAAATTCGTTGTTTTTCCCCTTGAGATAGATTCTGACCTGCCTCCTCTATCAGTGCATCATACCCTCCTTTATCCGCAATTAAACTGTCTATTTGACAGTCTTTGCAAATATTGTCAACCCGAATAGTTGGATAATCAATTCCCAAAGTTAAGTTATTCC
>JAAZBI010000079.1 GCA_012513875.1 Mollicutes bacterium | reverse complement strand
TAGGGACTACTGCTCAAGAGCCAATTTGAAAACCAGTCCACCCGAGGCGCAGCGATCCAGCAAATGAAAAATGAAGTCAAAGAGATCTCTCGCCCTCTTTTTCAGGTTCATGACCAGGATAGTCAGATGGATCGTGGTGTTGCTGGTGTCGGAAAGATGCGCCATCACACGACCCAATCCATAGCGTCGCTTGGCTTCACCGAACTTACCCTCTATCGCGTTTCTTTCTCCTGCCTCACTTCGCTCCATCAGCTTCTGGTATTCGTAAAGGCTCTTGTCCTTGGGCGGTCGACCCAGTTTCGGTCCATGCATCTTGATTCCGTTTCGGGCGCAGAAGTTCAGGTTATCTCGGTTTCGGTAGATCTTGTCAGCCAGAATTCGTTCCGGGTAGACGCCATTGCGGTCCCGGTATCGCTCACAGCTTTCGATCAGGGTTTTTGATTCATTGAACGAATCCCAGGAAAGCTTCTCGATCCGGGCATAGCCATTCTCCAGACTCAAAGCCAGTTTGGCACCAAACTCCGTCTTCGCGGTCAACTTGCCCCGGACAATCGGCCGTACCCATGGCTGGGATACACTGACAATTCGTTTCTCAACGACATGGCGCTTGCTGTCATACATTTGCTTTTGCTGCCGATAGATTTCATTCAGAACATCCAGTTTGTACTGCTGTTTAGCCGTCAGACGGTTGGTCTGCGTCAGATCCTTTATATACTGGAGATTCCGACGCAAGTATTGGAGTTGAGCGCGCAGTGTCTTGCGGATCAGACGGTATCCCGGCCGTTTGTTGCGGACCAGTAGCAGGTAGTTCTTTCTGGCCAGTCTGCGATAGGTCCTCGGTTTCTTCTGGCTGTCACTGTCACACAACTCATCGATGATCTTCTCGCTCAACTCGCGGGCGTCATTGAGAACACCGGCATCGGTGGGGAAATGGACATCGGCCGGTGCGCACGTCGCGTCCAGAATCAATGTTCCTTTGTTCTCGTCGAGTTCGCGATCCTCTCCCGTACCACTGGATGTTGGTGGTGGAAGGTCCTCGTGTTCAACAGCGATGATCGCCTCATTGATTTCGGCCATGGCTTCCGGTGGGAAACGCTTCCTGAACGCAACCATTTTGCTCGCATCGAAAGGGGCATGACCTGTAAACTCGCTCATCCCGAGGAAATACTGACAATGTGGATTCTCCCGGATCATGGCTACCGTGTCTTCATCCGAAAGATTCAATTCCTGTTTTATGATCAATGCGCCAAAGGCAATCCGGCTCTCGACAGCCGGGTTACCGGTGCAACTGCCGACGAAATTCTCTGCATATTTTTTATCGACGAGATCCCACGGTATGATCTGCGCCAACTTCACCCATCGATTGTCAGAGAAGATCCTGGCACCATTAAACCCGCCAGGAAAGTCATGGAATGCCACTTGCTTATGTCTTCTACGATTCATCTGCCGCTCCTAGTGCAAGGTTTTTCTAAGATTTCGAGCTTTTCTCATGCACTAATTTTACCATTAATTTCCCTGTAACGTCCTGTTTTTAACGCTTTTCAGGTTGCGCAGTAGTCCCTA
>JAAZBI010000078.1 GCA_012513875.1 Mollicutes bacterium | reverse complement strand
GCTCGGCTTCGAGTCGATCGAGAATTTCCTGCTGGAAAGCGTACGGAGCAATGTCGAGCGTGAAGGCCTCTGCGTTATTCGCCTCGTGATAGCGCTCGGCCTTGAGCGCACGCGCGAGACGCTCCCTTTGATCCTCCGCATAGTATTCAAATTCGCTCGAATTCCAGTAACTTTCAAAAGTCGCCGCGATCTTGTCGATCGTCTCCGGAAGGTCTTTTCGAGTGACTTTGACGTTCCACTCGAGGCCGCTGGAGATCGCCTCGTTCGAGAGATTCGAGGATCCGACATACGCCGTCGTGAAGCCGCTCTCGCGATAGAAAACATAGGTCTTGGCGTGCAGGCGCGTTCTTTTTGTGTCGTAGCTGACCTTGATTCGGGCGGAGGGGAGGCGGTGCAGTTCCTCGATGGCTTTGACATCGGTCGCGCCCATATACGAGGTCGTGATGATGCGAAGCTCGCCGCCCCGCTCCGTGAACGCGCGCAGGTCGTCGATGATCAGGCGAAGGCCACTCCACTTGATAAATGAGACGAGCATGTCGATCCGGTCCGCCGAGGCAATTTCCTTTTTGAGCTCCGAAAACATCTGCGGCTCATGGATCGCGCCCGTGAACAGCGAGCTCCGCGCGATCGAGGTTTCGGGGCGGGGGATCTTGGGTTTGTCTTGGATCGCGTATATGCTGTTTTGCTTGTTTATAAGTGCCATCAGTTGCTCGGCGCGGGCATCCACCGAAAGTAAATCAACCTCTGTATTGCCGGTCGCATCCGCTAGAATCTGCACGATCCTGTTGGCAACTTCCACTTGTGCCTGTAGGTCTCCACCCTGATCGATGACGTTGTCGAGGCTCTTTTCGATGACTTCAGTGATGTATCGTGAAAGAATTTTCGAAGCCTCTGCGGTGTCAATCGGTTGGGTCTCAATGTAGTTATCCAGATCTCCATCAATCGCTTGGCCAAGGGCTTTGCTGATGACTTGCTCGTACAGACCTGGTGTTAACATATCGCGCCTCCCGACGTGTGAATATGAGCGTCCAATTTCCCCAGGAACGCCGCGATCGGAACGTCCGCGGGAAGTAATTGAAATTGAGTCAGCTCATGGATGCTGACCCACTGATATTCGTCGTGTACGTGCAGGGAAAGGTCGCCGGAAAGGATGGTGGCGTGATAGGCCATGAGCCGGATGGTGCCGGTGTCGTAGCGGTGAATATTCTCGATCAGCTTTTCGCCAATTGCGGCGTCAATTTCCAGTTCTTCGAATAATTCGCGTTGGAGGGCAAGCTCCGGGGATTCGCCGGGCTCGACTTTGCCGCCCGGAAATTCCCACCAGCCGGCGTGTTTTTCGCCGGGGGCTCTTCGCGTGAGGAGCACCCTATCATTTTGGATGATGATGGCAGCGGTGACGTCTTTCATGGGGCCTCCGGGGGCAGGGTATTTTCAAATAGTATAGCGCAATTGGGGAGAGATGACATTGATAATGCAGAGGCCTTATTAAAATAAAGCGGGTAAAATTTTAACAAAAAAATGATTTTGATGCCTTATTAAAAAACCTTTAATTATGGAAAGACGCTTCAGAATCATCTGTTTTCATGCAAAATCTCCGCGCGGCTGTTTGACTATAGAAGGCGTTTATATTTTAATTAAAGCAATATTTGAATTTGTGTATGCACGGCCGTCGGGCAGTCGGGGAGAGCGGGATGAAAAGTAATTTCAGCGAAGAAGAATTAAGGCAGAGGGTGAAGGAAGCCGTCGTTGCATTAAATAAAGAGGACGCGATGCACTGTGCTCCGATTCACTCCTTGGCGGAGATTCTTGCGCATCAAAAGGCAGATGACCTTCATTGGCTTGCTCGGATGGTCCGGATCAAATACATTACGAAACATAAGAAGGCGGAGCTGGCGGTAAAGATCGCCAAGGAAATCAGCGATCCCGAGAATCTGGAGTTGTTGTTATTCGGTCTGGACTTTTCGCGGTGGATGTTTTTCCTTGATGTGGCCGAAAAACATGAGCATATCGTCGATTCTGTGCTCCCGGATTACTACGAACTTTCTCAGAAATTCGGATTGCTGCAGTTGTTCTTCCACGAAGAGAAGCTGATTTTTGTCGTGCCGGACGAAGTGAAAGCGGGGCTCAAGGCACTCGATGAGGATGACTTTATCGTGTTCAAGTCGTTTTCCGAGGACGTGATCCGGTTTGCTTCCGCCGCGGTCAATTTGTACGGGGCTCTGCCGATTTCTCTCTTGACCGAAATACTGGAAGAGGAATATAAACACGTGACGGTTCCGGAGATTCTCACGATTTTGGATCAGGCGGGGATAAGAAACGAGGGCTTCTGTCTGTTTGACGGAAATGTCGTCCACCGGTTTTTCGAGGATGAGAACGGAGAAGTTTCCGAGGAGGCCGTTCAGTCGTTGCTCGAAAAGCGGGCCGGAAGGGCGCGGTATTGTCCCTCCGTTGAGGCGCTTTTGGAATATGCGGACCCGGATTTCACAGAGGCGATTGACGAATGCGAAAGACTGGAAGAGGCGCTTTATGCGATCGTCGGGGACGCAAAAGGGCTCGAGAACCTGATCGATGACATTGCCTTCGCATGCCGTATCGATGTCTCCGTCGAGGATATTCTTTCGATCCTTTCGAATTACGACGTCGAGTTCAGCGATACGCGCAGTGCCGAATCAGTGATTCAGGCGATCATCGCGCTCAAGAATCGGTCGCGGTCGTGGGCGCTCTTCGGTTATTCGCCCGTGGAACTGCGGAAGACCGTTCGGACGGACGGGACTCTGACCGGGGCTGGATCCGGCTCTGCCACCGGCAGAGCGAAAATTGTGCCGCTTTTCGGGCAATCGAACCCACAATCCGTAAAAACGGGGCGGAATGACCCGTGTCCGTGCGGAAGCGGAAAGAAATACAAAAAATGCTGCGGAAAATAGCAGGGTTGCGGTGTCATGCCGAGACCTTCAGATTTTTAGTCATAAGGTCATATGCAAAATCTTTTTTTAGTGTATGAAGTACGTGAGCTATCGGTTCTCCCTTACGGTTTGTAGTTTGTCGTAATACCTTTATACCGATTTACCGCTCCATCTTTTTGGGCAATCCGAGCTCAAGTATGCTTTCTTGAATCCGGCGCTCTTTGTCTTCCGTAGTATCCATCGCATTCAGAAACTCTTTAGCGCGCTTATCGCTGTGCAAGCTTTTCAACTTGGCGCGGTAGCCATCCTCATTGGATATATCCGTAAACCACGGCAACACATATTGCTCGATCGCAGCGGCAATATTTCTGAAACTTGCTTCTGCAACTCGATCTGAAGCCTAGTCCCACCATACATCTTTTCCTGAGATAAGTGTGCCTAGTCTTTCGCGCAAACTAAAATCGAGAATTTTGCTTTCACAGTACAACGGCTTGACTGCTATATTGACACAAAAAGTTTTGGAGCCATAGCGCTCTTTTTGCAAATCAATATACTCCAGTAAGCCGATGCGGTTTAATCGGACATAAGCCCGGGTCTTATATTTGTGAAATCCATAACTCAGCAATAAAGCATCAATAATTTCTTTCTTGTATCGTGTAAATGCGGAATCCGCTTCGTCCTTGTTAATCTTTTGTATTTCTTCCGGTGAACGAAAAGTCCGCCTGTTGCCAACAAGGCGAAAGACTTGTTTGGGTGGCTTCTTTTTGAATATCTCGAACATTTTATCCCGCCTTTTCGAAAAGTCATAGCTGGAGATTGAAGGTCTCTGTTGGTTGTAGTTTGCTACATTTCTTAGACAAGACGAAGCAGGTATAAACTCAGACTAAAGATAGCCGACCGGAATGGCGCGGATGTGCTTTTCGAGAAGGATAATTTCCGGATATTGATTGATGACGGCGCCGTCGCCGATTGATGTGTCGCCGGCGGTCGTGATCGGGTCAAGGTGGCGAAAGGCTTGCGCCATGCGCGGAGTCGGTTTGCCCGTCAGTTTGATCTCTATGGGGTATACCGTTCTGCCATCCTCGATGATTAGGTCGATTTCTCGTTGGTCCGCATCCCGATAGAAGTAGAGATTGCGCGTTGATCTTCCTGCATTGAGGTGGGACTTGACGATTTCGGAAACTACCCATGTCTCAAAAAATTGCCCCGCTTTGGCACCGTGCCGGATTGTGTCGGGTGTTAGCCATCGGGTGAGCCAAGCCAGGAGCCCGGTGTCCGAAAAATAAACCTTCGGGGTCTTGATCATTCGCTTAAGATGATTGTTGTGGTAGGGCTGTAAGAGGGTGATGATCCCGGATGTCTCGAGAATCTGCGTCCAACGCTTCGCAGTCATCGCCGAGACACCGATCTCGCGGGCAAGATTGTCATGATTGAGAAGTTCACCGCTTCGCGATGCCAGCGCGGACATAAATCGGACGAACTCGCCCCGGTCCGACACCTTCGTCAATTGGTTCACGTCGCGCTCTATGTACGTCGAAACATAACTCGAGTAGTAGGTTTCCCAGTCGTCCGACGTAGCCACGAGTCGAGGCATGCTTCCCCGATGTATTATTTCCCATAGGTCGGAAGTGTCGAGGGACTCGTTTTTTCGAGCGGAAAGATATGTTGCATCCGGTATGAAGGGAAGCGCGCAGGTCACGTTTTTTCGCTCTCGAAAAGAAACGCCCTGTATCGGCAGAATGGCCAATCGCCCGGCCAGTGATTCGCTGACATTCTGCATCAATTGATACGTCTGGGAGCCGGAGAGGAGGAACAGGCATTTTTCTTGTTCAGTGCCTTGCAGCGCGGCAAAACGCATTTCATCGATCTTTATTTTTAAATACGGGAAGAGATCCGGGACGTATTGAATTTCATCCAGAATCAGGATATCGGAGTGATTGAGAAAGAATAGTTCCGGATCATTTTTGGCTTGATCCAATACAATCGGATTATCAAAGGATATGTACTCAAAATCACCGTTGAGTGTCTGCAAAAGCGACGATTTTCCGACTTGTCGCGGGCCGGTGATCAGTACCGCGGGAAAGTTTTGCATTGTCTTTTTGAGGTGATCCGTAATTGCCCGGTTGATCCACTCCATCTTTTTACCTCCAGTCTCTTTGTATGTATTCTAACACAAAAAGCTCGTACAAACCAATGCGGCATGTTGGATTGTACGAGCATTTCAATATATATCCAAATGAATAAAGAGCGATATGGTCGTCTATTGCTTGTCAGACTGGTATGGTTATTTGTCTGGCCTGGAACAGAGTGCGTTATTAAAGTGTTTAGTGATTACTATATCGACCCGGTGGCCGGGTCGGAGATTCCGGGCCGATTCATCAACTATACGGCTATACGGCAATCTCTCGAGCGAGGTCGCTGTGGGTAGCTTTTCAGGAGAGATGAAAGCCGTGCGCGGATTCTTCTCGCGTCGTGTCGATAACGTTGTTTTCAGCTATCATTTGTGACGTGCATACTTATGCATTCAAAAGGCTGAAAGAAGTCCAGAAAACTATCCAGCCCCGCTAACGCACATCATAGCCGCAAAACATGCCAAATACTAGGAAAAAATTGACATTTATTTTGACCATACCTATAATGTAGTGAACTATAAAAAATCGCCATACCGGAGGTAAAAATC
>JAAZBI010000073.1 GCA_012513875.1 Mollicutes bacterium | reverse complement strand
TACCTAAACTACTTGGTAAATTTAAAGTTTGTATTTGATTGTTTTGAAATGCATAATTTCCGATATTACTTAAATTGTTTGGCAATACTAAATTTATAATTTGATTGTTTTTAAATGCATAATTTCCGATATTACTTAAATTGTTTGGCAATACTAAATTTATAATTTGATTGCTTAAAAAAGCATAGTTTTCAATATTACTTAAATTACTTGGTAAATTTAAAGTTTGTATTTGATTATATGCAAAAGTCCCTTCAGCTATAGAATTAATATTGTCTGGCAAAGTTAAACTTGTTATTTGATTATATGCAAAAGCATAACCATCAATATTTCCTATAGTTGATGGAAAAGTAACGTTTGTAATTAAATTGGATTGAAAAGCTTCATAACCTATATAATTCAAACTAGAAGGTAAACTTATTGTTTTTAGATAATTATTAGCGAAAGCTCTATCGCTAATATTTTGTAAAGTATTAGGTAAACTTATTGTTTTTAGATAATTATTAGCGAAAGCTCTATAGCTAATATTTTGTAAAGTATTAGGTAATACTAATGATTTTATTCCTTTGTCATAAAACGCGGCTGAACCAATTGATATAACAGAAATGTCATTTATTGTTTCTGGAATAACTACATCTTTTGAGCAAGAAATATTATAGTTACTAATCTCACCATTATTAAATGTAAAACACATTTCATTTGTATAATCTGATTTTAAAGGTAAAGGAAAACCTATTGAAGTCCAATTATCATTAAAACGATTTGAATTTCCTTCTATTATTAATTCCTTAATATAAAGATTAGGTTGATTGTTGTATGTAAAAGAATTGTCAGCAATTGTAACTATTGTAGAAGGAATGGTTAATTTGTTTATTTTTAAATTAACAAAAGCTGAACTATCTATTCCAACTATTGTTTGCCCAGAAATAACTGAAGGTATAACTAAATCCGTTATATTACATCCATAATAATATTTTGTGATAACTCCCGAGTTAACTTCATAACACATATCAGGTTCAAATCCAGGTATTAAAGTAATTGGAAACCCAATCAATGTCCAACGGTCATTAAATCTATTAGGATTTCCAAGAATTGTTACACTTTTAATTGGATTATTTTCGAAAGCATAGTTTCCAATTTCCATCACTGTTGAAGGGATAACAATATCTTCAATTTGATTAGAACTAAAAGCATTACCATCAATCATTTCTAATCCTTCTTTTAAATTTAATTTATTTATTTGATTAGAATAAAAAGCTAACCTTCCAACTTTTTCTATATTAGATGGTAACGTTAAACTTGTTATATGATTTACATAAAAAGCCATTTCATTAATTTCTTTCAAGCCACTTCCAAATTGAATCTTTTCTATATTGCCCGCTGTAAAAGATTGATTTCCCAAAAAAACAACGCTGTCCGGTATAGCTAATTCTTTAAAATTACCATTAGAGAAAGCACCCCACCCAATTTCTCTAACTCCTTCTTTTAAAATTAAATTTTTTAAATTTTTTGAAGAAAAAACTCCATTCCATTGTTCTTTTACTCCAATCTTTGTAGCTGAAATAACAAGTTTCTCAATCTCTAATTGACTACCAAAATAACTACCTGACAAACTAACACCTATTTCTTTAACGTTTTCTCCAAATACTAAATTATTTATTTTGCCTTTTATTGTATGAGGATTTTGTAAATAACCGCTTTCAACTATAAAATTGTTTATAATATGATTACTACAAGTGTAAAAATTATAGTCTGAAAAAGTAAAACCATTTTTTATTATTATATCATATTCTAAATTATTACTAAGGCAATCCCAATGAAAATTATATCTACCTATAACACTTAAACTTGCAGGAATAATTAAATCATTTTTAAGAAAACTTCCAGTAAAGGTGTTAATACCAACATAACTTACCTTCGGCCCAAAATCAATTTTTTCAATTTGAGTTGTACTAAAAGCATAATTATCTATAATTCCTCCGTTAATTCTCGCATATTTAATAGGGTTCATTTGAAAAGCCATCTCTCCTATTTTTTCAAGATAAACAGGAGTTATAATGCTATTTAATTGATTGCCTGAAAAAGATAATCTGTCAATTGTTTTCAAACTATTAGGAAATCTAGCACAATTTATAATGTTGTTAGCAAAAGCTGATTCTCCAATTATTTCCAAACCATCTGGGAAATTAACACCATACAATTGATTACTAACAAAAGCTTCATACCCTATGTTTTTTAAAGTTGCAGGAAAAGAAACAGTAGATAGGTTCATACTAGCAAAAGCATATGAACCTATATTTATAACATCTTTACCATTTATTGTTTCTGGAATACCTAAATCTTTAGTACAATCACTATTATATCCAGTAATTGTATTTGTTTCCTCATTAAAAACAAAACAACTTTCTTCAGTATCTGGATTATTAGGTAAATAACACGTAGTGGGAACATAACAATAAGCTTCTTTTCCAACTTCTTCAACATAAGTAACATCTTCAGATCCACATGCTACAAATCCTTCAAATTTATTTTTACCTAAAATAGTCGCAAAAAAATCACCATCATCTTCTTTTTCAAAAGATAATGTTTCATAATTAGTAACATCAATTCCCATTAAATTTTCTATATTAGTTTCATTAATAGTATAAAAATCAATAGTATGATCCTTAGCTTCTAACGCTATAGCGCGATTAACAATTAATTTCAAAGAATTAGAAAAAGCACCCTTTCTGGATGATTCAATTATATTACTAATAATTGGGATTGAAATAGCAATAAGTACCATTAAAATAATAATTACAGCTAAAACTTCTACTAATGTAAAACCCTTATTTCTTCTTATCATAAAACTACCTCTATTATATAAGTAATGTTACCATAAAAAATATAATTAATCAATAATAACAAAAAAAGAAGCAAAGCTTCTTTTTACTTACTAATACCATTATTAGTACTAATCTCATCAATATCATTTGATAAATCAAAAATTGGTACTCCTTCAGTTTTAAACTTAGTTAAACTTATTCCATCAAATACAAATTGATCTGCTGGGTAAACAAAAGATGGCTCTGTTTCAAAAATAAATTCGTTAGTATCAGGGTTCCAAATTTTATATCTATATTCAATATATTGATTGCCATTTCCATCTTCAAAATATCGATATTTTGATAATTGATTTTGAAATGTACCCATCGTTTTTTGATATTTTTCTTCCAGTTCTCTATCAACACCTTGAATATATTTCATTACCTCTACTTCTTGAGGCATTTCTATAAACTCTGCTGGATATTTTCCATTATCTAAACCTACTTTTATTTCAGTAGTAAAATTAAACTGTCTGGTTGAGGCTAGCCATTTTACATTTCCTCCTAATGTCATAAAGTAAAAATAATTGTCTCCTATTTTTAATATTTTATTGCCAGCACCTTTAGTTCCTAAGATGTCATCTTGAGGCAAATTATAATACATTCCTTGTTTTAGTTCAAGCTCTTCCAATTCAAAACATGTTCTTAATTGGTCTTCTATTGGGTCTGTTATTTGGGTTGCATCAACATGCGTTATTGTCATTTGATCGATATCTTTATAAGTTATATAGATTAAATCTTTATCAATATATGCTTTTTCTATTTCTTTTCCATATGTTGGAGAACTATAATTTTGAAAATAGATTTGTGTATATACTCCTTCTACGTTTATTCCCATATCAACT
>JAAZBI010000014.1 GCA_012513875.1 Mollicutes bacterium | reverse complement strand
GCAGTAATCATTCTTATTGAACTTACAACTGTATCTCTCATAATTATTAAAACCGGAATAATAGCACTAATATGATTAGATGCTGCTAAGATAATTAAAACCGAATTAACTAAAATTTTATCAGCTATTTGATCCATAAATTTTCCAAAATCAGTTACCATATTATATTTTCTAGCAATATAACCATCTAAGAAATCAGTAAATGCTGCTAAAACAAACAAGATACCCGCTATTATATATTTTAAATCAATAATAATTAAATTGTTAATCATATACTTTGGAAATTCTATATTGATTTGATAAAACGGAAACAATAAAATAAAAATAATTATCAAAGTAAAAATAATTCTTACAAAAGTAAATTTATTAGCTAAATTCATATTTATTCTCCTTTTAAATAAGTTAAATTAGTTTCAGATTCCGTTTCGCTTACACTTTTTAAAAACATAAATGTTGTCATAACTAAACCAATTAAAACAAAAGCTATAATAACTATAGTAATAATTGGTATTCTTCTTTCTTTGTGTTTTGTATAAGGAGATATAATTTCTTTTTCTTCTACAACTTGATTTTGATCAGCAGACAATATTTCTTGAACTGGTATTTTTGATGTGAAATCAAAAACAAACTCATTAAATTCATCTTCAAATTTTTCATATTCTAATCCTAAGTACTTAGCATAGTCTTTAATTAATTTTTTTAACTCGAAAAAATCTTTGAAAAAGCTACGATTTCCTCTTTCAATATTTTCTAAATCAATTGTTTTTACTTTTAAATCTTCAGCAGCTTCTTCGAGGGAAACTTCCATCGTATCTCTAGCTTCTGATAATTTTTTTCCTATTTCTTCCAAAAAATTCACCTCTTAAATTAATAAAAAATAAAAAAGCATCTTATAAGCCATGTTCTGTCTCTATTTCTAGAGGGCAAATATTTATCTATGTTACCATCTTCTTCTTGATTCGTTTCTCAATCAGAAGTTCCCCTACCAATTTTTGGGTTTCTCGCTTGCGGGGTTTACCACGTTCCACTTTTTTAATTTCTCAAAAAAATCGTCACTTTGGCACTTTTATAGTTAGTCTTACCATATCCGAAGACTTAGGTAATTTCATAGCCGTTAGCTTTCACTACTATAGGTTATTTTTTCCCTATACACAAACACTACGATCATCACAGATCGTGCGAGCATGGACTTTCCTCTACACCGAAATGCAGCATTTGCCAAGATGCTTTTTTATTTTTCATCACCATATATTATTTTTTCTAATTGAGACAAACGTCTAATGATATCAACATTAGTTGTTTTTGTATCAGTATTTTTAACGATGTCAACATTATCTTTTAAAATTCTATTTTCTCTCTTTAAATTAAGGTTCTCTTCAAACATTTCTTTTAATTCAAAATCTTTTTGTTTGATAATTGATTCAAATTTTTGATAATCTTTAATAACGATATCTAAAAATTGATCAACCTCTTGAGGACGAAATCCCCTTGTATCAATTGAGAACTCTTTTTCTAAAATTTCTTTTGGAGTTAATGATATTTTATCATAAATCATTTTCGTTCACCTCGCTATAATATATTCTATATAAATTTATGTTAAAAGTCAATTTACAACATTTATTTGACAGATTAAATCTAATCAAGATAGTGTGATTTTTTTTAAATATATAGTATAATATAAACGGTGATATCATGAAGTATCCTTCAAAAATAAAAAAACAAAATCAAAAAAGTATTGACTTTGCTAATCGTGGGATGAGTTTAGAAAACGACTTAAATCTAACTAATGAATATTATATAGAAAAGAATATAGCTGTTATTCATAAAAAACCCACACCAATTAAATTAGTAAAAATAACTTTTGATTGTCAAAAGAACGCTAAAATAAATGAAGCGTATTTTCAATCACCATCAACAACAGATTATAATGGTATCTATCAAGGCGCTTATTTAGATTTTGAAGCTAAAGAAACAAAAACAAGAAACTTTCCTTTAGCTAATATCAATCAACATCAAATTAATCATCTTCGTAAAATTATTGAACATAAAGGAATAGCTTTTTTAATTATTCGTTTTTCAATAATTAATGAGACATATTTAATTAAAGGTGAGGATTTTATTGATTTTATTGATAAAAAAACAAGAAAATCAATTCCTTATTCTTATTTTAAAGACAATTGTTTTTTAATTAAAGAAAGCTATTGTCCTAGATTAGATTATATAATAATAATAAAAGATTTATATTTTGGAGGTAACTATGAAAAAAATGACAAAAAAAATTAAAACAAAATTAAACACTTTTTTTAAAAATCGTTTTAATTTGATTTTAACTTTATTAACGATTGGAGTATTTATTTTAGGCTGTTTTATAATTGGTTTAATAAAAACAATTATTATCTTTTTAGTTTTAACATTTCTCTTAATTATGTTTAAAACTAATTTTAGAAAACATTTAATGGCAAAAATAAAGAAAAAGAACAAACCTAAAAAAGATTCTAAAAAGAAAAATAAATTTTTTTCTATTATCTTTTTACTCGGTTTAATTGTAGCTATCATAGTGATTATATGTGGTTTTTTATTCATGGGTTATGTAGTTTCTAGTTCTCCTAAATTTGATAAAACAAAATTAGATTATAAAGAAGCTAGTATTATTTATACCAAAGATGGTAAAGAATTAATTCGTTTTGGATATGAACTTCGTGACAAAGTAACTTATGACGAATTGAGTGAAGTTTTTATCGATGCTATCATTGCAACAGAAGATTCAAGATTCTTTTCTCATAATGGTTTCGACGCTGCACGTTTCTTAAAGGCATCTTTTGGTCAAGCTTTAGGTAATTCTGGAGCTGGTGGAGCTTCAACAATTTCTATGCAAGTAGTTAAAAATAATTTTACTTCATTTAATGTTAGTATTGTTAGAAAATTTACTGACATTTATTTAGCAGTTTTTAAATTAGAAAAAACTTATTCTAAAGAAGAAATATTAGAATTTTATGTCAATAATGTTCACTTAGGTATTGATAATTCTTATGGTGTAGGAGAAACAAGCAAAAGATTATTTGGTAAAGATATCAAAGATATCAACTTATCTCAAGCTGCTCTTTTAGCAGGAATGTTTCAAGCTCCTAGTGCTTATAATCCTTATAAATATCCTGAGGAAGCTGCTAAAAGAAGAAACACTGTTTTAAATTTAATGGTTCTTCATGGTTATATTACTAAAGAAGAAAGAGATATTGCAAGTAGTATTCCAATTGAAAACATTGTTGTTAATAAAGCAATCAATTCTTCTCCATATCAAGGTTATATTGATTATGCAATTGCAGAAGCTAAAGAAAAAACGGGATATGACCCTTATGAAGTAGCAATGAAAATTTATATTAATTTAGATATAAATAAACAAGATTATTTAAATAGTGTTTTAGATGGAACGAATTTTAAATTCCCTGATGATGTTGTTCAATCAGGAATTGCTGTAACCAATGTTCATACAGGCGAAATTTTAGCTTTAGGCTCTGGAAGAAATCAAACTGGAGCTAAAGTGTTCAATTATGCAACTGATATTAAAAGACAAATAGGTTCAGCAGCTAAACCGGTTTTTGATTATGGCCCTGCTATGGAATATAACAACTATTCTACTTATACTTTAATAGTTGATGATAAACATTATTATAGTAATGGAACAGCAATGGGAAACTGGGATAGTCGTTATTTAGGAATGATGACAACGAGAAATGCTTTAGCACAATCTCGTAATATTCCAGCTTTAAAAGCTTTTCAATCTGTCGACAATAAAAAAATTGTTTCTTTTGTAACATCTTTAGGTATTAAACCAGAAATTGAAGATGGAAGAATTCATGAGGCTCATTCAATCGGTGGTTTTAATGGAGTTGATCCTTTAACAATGGCTGCAGCTTATGCTGCTTTCGCTAATGGTGGTTATTATATAAAACCATATGCTGTTAATAAAATAGAAATTATTGAAACAAATGAAGTTTCAAAATATAAATCAGAAAAAATAAAAGTTATGTCTGATTCAACAGCTTTTATGATTACAGATATTTTAAGATATGGCGTTTCTTCTGGTTTAATTGGTGGAGGAAAAGTTAGTGGCGTTGAAGTAGCCGCTAAATCTGGAACAACAAACTTTACATCGGCAATTAAAAAACAATATGGTTTAAGAAGTAACGCGATAAATGATCTTTGGTATGTAGGCTACTCTCCAGATTATGCTATAGGTATGTGGTATGGTTATGATAAAATTCTAAAAGAATATCATAATACTACTAGTAAGTCTTGGCCAATTCGTGATCGTTTATTCACAACGATTGCTAAAGGAATTTTTGAAAAAAATGGCAAAACATTTAAAGCTCCAGCTAGTGTTGTTGAAATAACAGTAGAAAAAGGAACAATTCCAGCTATGTTACCTAGTCCAAACACTCCTGGTTCTATGTTAATAACTGAATACTTTAAAAAAGGAACAGAACCAACTGAAGTTTCTCCAAGATTTAGTGTTTTAAATTCAGTTAAAAATTTAACTAGTACAATTGATGGCCCAACTGTAGTTTTAAATTGGAGTCCAGTTTCTAAACCAAATATGATAACTCCTGAGTATTTACAAACAATTGGAAAATTATCAACTAAATATTTAGGTATTCATCAAAATGAAGATGATGCTTATTTAGGGACTTTAGGTTATTCAATTTACTTAGAAAACAATGATGGTAGTTTAAAATATATTGATTGGACAGCGAGTACAAGTTATTCTTATACCCCTACTAAATCAGGAACTTTAAAACTTATCGTTAAAGCAAGTTATTCTATTTTTAAAGCTGCTGAAAGTAATGGCGTATCAACTTCAATTGTAAGCCCATATTCAAGTGGTATTATTATGAGTTTAGTAGGACTGGAAACAATCGAATTAGATAAAGGCGATATTTACCAAGAACCAGAAAAAACTTTAGCTGTGATCGTTACTAATAATGATGTACCAGTTACTAATGATGCAACAATTACTAAAGTGGTTACAAGTGGACCAAGTGGTGGGCCTTATACAGTTGTTCCAAGTGGTGTAATTAATACAAATATAGTAACAACTTATAAAATTAATTATACGGTTTCTTATGGTGGTAGAACCAATACTTTGATAAGAACAATTAATATTAATGATATTTAAAAAAAGTGCTAAGCACTTTTTTTATTTTTATAATAAGAACATATCTCTTTTAATTTACATTCTGAACAATTAGGTTTTATAGCTTTACAATGATAACGACCAAATAAAACAAATTGAAAATGAATCTTTACTTTTAAATTATCTGGGACCACTTTACTTAATTTTTTTTCAATTAAATAAACATTATCTTTTTCTTCAGCTATTCCTAAACGAATAGCTATTCGTTTAACATGAGTATCTACTGCAATATAAGGTTCGTTAAATAAAATGCCTAAAACTACATTGGTTACCTTTCTACCAACACCAGGTAAAGCTTCTAAAACTTCTCGATCATTCAATACCTTACCTTGATATTTTGTTGTTAATTCTAATGCTATTTTAATAACATATTCAGCTTTTTTATTATACATACCTAATGATAATAAAATGTCCCTTATATCTTTATATTCAGCTTGAGAAAGGGATTTTAATGTCGGATATTGTTTAAATAAAACATCTGTAACTTTATTAACTTTTATATCAGTAGTTTGAGAACTTAACATTACAGCTATTAATAATTCATAATCTTTATGATATTTAAGTTCACAATGAGGATTAGGAAATAATTCATCTAAATATTCATAAATTAACTTATTCATTATCCTCTAACCAATTATAATCAGGAATAATAATTTCTTCTTTTTTAGACTTGTGAAATTTTTCTTGATTTTTTTCTAAATCTTTAATTGTTTTAATTCCTTTTTTATTCCATTCAAATAATATACGATCAATATATCTTAAACTCTTAGCACCATTAAAAACCGCCTCTTTTAAAGCTTCTTTAATAATTTCTTCTTTAAAACCAGAATCTATCCAAGAATTTATTATTTCATATTCCATAGAAGATAAAGTTCTTCCTAATTCTTCTTCAAATAATTTAAAGACAGTTATTTCATCATCATTTTTATCTTCTAAATAAGATAAAGCTAATTTAGAAAACAAACTATCTAAACTAAAAGTCTCCTCCATTGTACCCTCTGAATTTTTAATTACTTTTAATTCTAAATAACCTTTTTCTTGAAGTTGATTAATACCAATCAAAACATCTTCTTGGTTTAGATTTAAATCTTCAGCTATCTTTTGATAATTTAATGATTCGATTCCTAATAAATAACCAATTAATAATAAATCTTTCATTTCTAATTTTAAATCTTGGTAATTTTTAACTAATAATAAAGGTAAATGAATACTTTGAGACTTCATCATTTGTAATATTTTTTCTAATTTCATTATTATCACCTGCTTCTTATTATAACATATTCTTTGTTTTTAAATAATCTTTTACAAATTTATCGATTTCTTGATAATCATTTTTTAAGTCTCCGTTAATTATTTTAATTTCTAATAATTGACATAACTCTTTAATCCATTTTTTATCTTCAAAATAATACTTATTAAGATCTATTTCTATATCTTTAAAGCTCTTAATAACTAATTTTTCATTCATTTCTAAAACATCACTTATATTTAAAATTTGTCCTGCTATTAAACACAATCTTAATCCGTAATAATAAATAGTTTCTAAATCTATTTTCTTGTTACTAACTAGTTTATTAATAAGTAATATATCTTTTTTATCTTGACGAGAAAAAGGATATATATCTAATACATTTAATTGTGACCAAATACCTAAAGAATCATTTGTAATAATTACTTTATTTAAATTATTTAATTCTAAAATAGGATCTAATTTTAACTTAATTAATAGTTTTATACCTTTTAAAATATTATTACTTTTAAATATCTTGTTTAATTCTTCTTTCTTTCGATCATAAGATAAATTCTTTAATAAATATCCTTTTTCTTGAATAGCTTTCATTAAATTAACATCTAATTCAAAATCTAACACTGTAGAGAACCTAATAGCTCTTAAAACCCTCAGAATGTCCTCTTCACAGCTTAAAAAAGGATCTCTAACAGTCTTAATCACTTTATTACTTAAATCCTCTTGAGCATTAAATAAATCAATAATATTACCATTACTATCTAGACATAAGGTATTAATAGTAAAATCTCTTCTCTTTAAATCTTCTTCTAATGTTTTAACAAGTTTATAAGTAGCTGGTTGACGATTATTTTGATAAGAGATATCTTGACGATAACTAGTTATTTCATAATTATATTTATCTAATTTTAAGATAACAGATTGAAAATCTTTTTCTGGTGTTTTTGCTTGAGGAAAGATCTCTTTTATTTGCAAAGGAGTAGCATTTGTACATATATCAATATCATTACTTATTTTACCTAATAAATAGTCACGAACATAGCCTCCAACGATATATGCTTCAAAACCAAAACTTTCAATTTTTTTTAATATTTCAAACATTTATATCACCAAGTTCATTATAGCAAAAAAAAAGATAAAGTTTAACTTTATCTTTTTTTTACTAGTTAATAGCTTCTTTTAATTTGCTTCCAACTTTAAAAGATGCAACATTTCTAGCAGAAATTTTAACTTCTGCTCCTGTTTGTGGATTACGTCCAACACGTGCAGCTCTTTTTTTAACATCAAAGCTACCAAATCCTACTAATGTTACTTTTTGACCTTTCTTAAGTGCTCCTGTTACTGCTTCTTGAAATGCATCTAATGCACGAGCAGCATCTGCTTTAGTAAGTCCAGCTTTTGTAGCCATAACTTCAACTAATTCTGTTTTTGTCATTTTCAATTACCTCCCATTGTAATTATAAATTTAAGCATATTATGCTTACATTCTTAAAATACCATCTTTTACCTATAATTGCAAGTAAATTAACTATATTTTAGGATTTTCTCCTCTATTTTTAAACTGTAATATTATCGGCGTACCAACTAAATCATAAGATTCTCTAATTTTATTCTCTAAATAACGTTCATATGAAAAATGAATTAATTTCTTATCATTAACAAAAAATAAAAATTTAGGTGGTTTAGATTCTATTTGATTAACATAATAAATTTTTAATTTTTTGCCTTTATAAGCTGGAGGACTGTTTAAATTAACAGCTTTAACAATAATATCGTTAATCAAACTAGTCTGTATTCTTTTATTAGTATTTTCAAAAGCTATATCAATTTGTGGTAATAATGTATGCAATCTTTTCTTAGTTAATGCTGATAAAAAGACAACTGGAGCATAAGGCATAAATTGGAAATTATCTCTTATTTGTTTAGTAAAAGTTTTAATATCTTTATCTTTATCAGCAGCTGTATCCCATTTGTTAACCACAATAATAACTGCTTTACCAGCTTCAACGATATAATCAGTAATATGTTTATCTTGCGCTATAATACCCTCTTCAGCATCAATAAGGATTAAACAAACATCACTTCGTTCAATTGCTTTCATAGCTCTTAATACACTATATTTTTCAATTCTTTCGAAAATTTTACCTCTTTTTCTAATTCCTGCTGTATCGATAACAACATAATCTTTATCTTTATAACGAAAAGGAGTATCTACAGCATCACGAGTTGTTCCTGCTACTGAAGAAACGATTACTCTTTCTTCATTTAAAAGAGCATTTACTAAAGAACTTTTACCAACATTTGGTCTTCCTAAGACACAAAACTTAATTACATTTTCATCTTCTTCAACCAATTCTCTTTTAGGTAATTTTTCTACAATCGCATCTAACAAATCAGCTATTCCATCATTATGCTCAGCACTAAGAGGTAAATAATTATCAAAACCTAACTCATAAAAATCATAAATGTTTTCTCGAGCTTGTTTGTTATCTACTTTACTGATAGCAACAACAACTTTTTTACTTGTTTTAAATAATAAATCACGAACTTTATAATCGTTAGCTGTTAATCCTTCTTTACCATCAACAATGAATACAATTACATCCGCTTCTTCGATAGCTATCATCGCTTGAATTAAAATCTCTTTATTAAAAAGCTCAGGTGAAACATCGATTCCACCAGTATCAATTAAATGAAATTTTATATCATTATAATCAACCGTACCATATATACGATCTCTAGTAATTCCAGGTTCATCATCAATAATTGAAATTCTTTTACCTACTAATTTATTAAATAAAGTCGACTTCCCAACATTGGGTCTTCCGACTAAAGCAACGGTTGGAATCTTCATGTTATCACCTCTTTCTAATCAACATCAATAAAATCTAAATATCTTTCGATAATAGTATGAGCTTCCTTTTTACCTTCTTTACTAATACTAGAAAACAAAATTAAATTATCTCCTACTACTAAATCTAAAGCCTCAGAAATTATTTTTAAATGTTTTTGTCTTTGGTTAACAGATATTTTATCAACTTTAGTTGCAATAACTGTAACTGTTTTACCATAATATTTTAAATAATCATACATCAATAAATCGTCTTCCGTTGGTTTATGGCGAAAATCTATTAATAAAAACACTTCTTTTAAATTTTCTCTAATTTGTAAATATTCTTCGATCATTTTACCAAAGCGCATTCTTTTTTCTTTACTTATAGAAGCATATCCATATCCAGGAACATCTACCAAATAAAAATCATTATTAACTAAATAAAAATTTAAAGTTTGAGTTTTACCAGGATGACTTGAAATATGAGCATAATTCTTGCGATTTATTAAAGAATTTATAAAACTACTCTTTCCTACGTTAGAACGTCCAACTAATAAAAATTCTGGTTTATTATCTTCTGGATATTGACTACGACGAGCAGCACTTATCTTTAAATCAACACTATTTATCTTCATCTTCAGAGACTCCCTCCTCACGATATTCTTGACATAAATTATCTAATTCTTCAATTAATTGATCTACTTCTTGTTCTGTTTTAACTCTAGCTCCTGCAGCTAGCTTATGACCTCCACCATTATAGTTTTCAGCCAATTTGTTAATAACAGGTCCACGAGAACGAATATTCAATCTAATTAACCCTAGTTTTTTATCTTCAGAAATCATTATCCATACTAAAATGCCATCAATAAAATTAAATTCGTTTACCATATTTCCGGCACTAGCAGAATCAACATTAAATTCTTTAATAATATCTTCAGTTATTTTTATATAACCAACACCATTTTCAGTAATTGTTAAATTTTGAGATATATAACCTTGTAACTTAATTTCATTAATATTTCTCATATATAATTTTGTATATAAAGTGCTAATATCTATTTTAGTTAATTTAATCAAATAACTTACTAATTCAAAAAGTTTTATTGAATTAGTAACTCCATTAGTATATAGAAAACGATTGGTATCCGCTACCATACCTAAAAATAAATATTCAGCTGCTTTTTTAGTGAACGTATATTTATTACCTTTAAATAATTCGACAATTATTTGACATGTACTAGATGCTTTATCATCTATTAAATCAACTCGACAAGTTTTTTCCATAAAAGGATGATGATCGATTCTAATACTATCTTTGAATAATTTAGTATCTACTCCATCTATTCTCTTTTTATCTGGAGTATCAAGCAAAATTAATAAAGCTTGAGAACAATCAAAATTTTCTGGTAATTTATCTAATTTACCAAAATATTTAAATTTAATTGTTGGTGCTCCAACAACATAAACTTCTTTATCAGGAAAATTCTTATTGATTAATTCTTTTAAACCCATTTGTGATCCTAATGCATCAGGATCTGGACCAATATGACGAGCTATAACAATTTTATTATATTTTTTTAAACGATTAAAAAGTTTTGTTTTCATCTTTAATCCTTTCTAAATTGATAAACGATATGTTTCTTTACCAATCATTAATTCTTCGTTAGTAGGAATAATATAACATTTTATTTTTGATTCTTCAGTAGTAATAACTGTTTCAACACCTTTTACATCGTTTGCTGAATAATCAATCACAACTCCTAAAGGCTTCAACATTTCCATAATTTCTTTACGTACTTCTTTATCTTTTTCACCTATTCCCGCAGTAAAAGCGATAACTTCTGCTCCACCTAATAAAGTATGGTAATAAGAAATAAAAGAAACAATTTTTTGAATGTATATTTTTTGAGCTAAAATTGCTTTTTCATTACCTTCATTAATAGCTGTTTCGATTTCTCTAGCATCACTACTAATTTGACTCATTCCTAACATACCACTTTTCTTATTTAAATCATCCATAATTTCGTTAATTGATTTATTTGTTTTTTGCATTATATACGGAATAATTGAAGGATCAATATCTCCGCATCTAGTTCCCATTGCTATTCCAGAAATAGGAGTAAATCCCATTGAAGTGTTGAGACACTTACCTTCTTTAACAGCCGAAATACTAGCACCATTACCTAGATGACAAATTATTATTTTAGGTTGTTTATTTTCTAATTCTGCAATTCTTAAACTTACATAATGATGACTAACTCCATGAAATCCATATTTACGAACTCCATATTGTTCGTACCACTCATAAGGTACTGGATAAATAAAAGATTCTTTTGGCATTGTTTGATGAAAAGCCGTATCAAAAACAGCTACATTTATAGCATTGGGTAAGGCTGTTTTCACAGCTTGAATTCCTAATAAATTAGCAGGATTATGAAGAGGTGCTAAATCTGAAAAAGATTTAATATCCTCCATTACTTGATTATCAATAATGATTGATTCTTTATATTTGCTAGAACCATGAACAACACGATGACCAACAGTTTTTATTTCTTCTAAAGAAGAAACAATTTGATTGCTGATTAATTCTTCTAAAAAGATATTAATAGCTGTTAAATGATTATCTAAAACAGCTTCTTTTTTGATTTTTTCTCCTGATTTTACTAAAGAATAAAAACTATTATCTAAACCAATTCTTTCAAAATTAGCAGAAACTAAAACCTTTTCTTCTGGCATTTCAAAAACTTGAAATTTTATAGATGAACTACCAGCATTTATAACTAATGTTTTCATTTTTTTGTCTCTCTTTCTTTATACATTATACATTTTTTTTTATAATTTGTCTAAATTATATTATAAATAAATAATGAAATTAAAAAACGACATTAATAATCGTCGTTTTTAATATTTTTATAATTTCTTATCTTTGTTGTCCTTCATTTTGATTTAAGTTTTGATTATTTTGTTTTATCTTCTTGAATAATTCTTCGCTTTGAGAAACAACCTTGTCAATTAAAGCTTGTGCATCGTTTAACTGTTGTTTCAATTTTTCTTTTTCAATTTTTTCTTGTTCTATTTCATTTGTTAAATTTTTCTTTATTTTTATTAATGATTCAATTTCTTTTTTTGTTGCTCTTTGCTTTTTTTCTCTTTCTTTATTTAATGCTTCTCTTTGATTGTTTGCATCTTTTTTTAATAATTCGTTTTCTGTTTCTAATTCTGCTATGCGCTTTATTTGCATTTCGAAAAGCAATTTATGAATTTCTGTTTTCTCTTCTTGAGTATAGTGCTCCGTTTCTTGTTTTAGTTGCTCTGGCTCTTGTTTTTCTTGTACTGGTTTTGGTTGCTCATTTTGTTGATTTAATTTTTCAGCTTGCTGAGCTTGTTGTTTCAATGTATCTTCAACAAAATTTTTAAAGGGATTATTCTCTTCTTGAACTGAAAGAGGTACAACAACTTTTCCTAATCCACGAGCATTTTTATATTTATTAATTTTACGATATAAATTTTTCCCTTTGTCCACGTTTTTTTCAAAACTATTTTCTGCTTTTTCTTTTTTGTTTTCTTTCTCATCAATTATTTTTTCTTGATTCTTTTCATAAGATTTGTCTTTCATCGTTTCAACTGATTGAACCATTTTTTTCCAAACAGCTTTTAATTTTTCTTTTAAACCTGAATCCTTATTGTTTTTAATCGCTTTAGCTCCATTAACAACAATTGGTTTTCCATCTTGAAAAAAAGTTTTATATTCAACATTTTCCATAATAACCTCCCTTAAGCTTCTTGAGATAAATCTCTCATAATATCCTTTATAGCATTCCATTCTTGTTCTGTTTCAATTGATTCAAAACTATACATATCTTCTTTTATAATTAAAGTTGAAGCATATATTTTTATCATATTATCACTATCAATCTCATTAAAAGTATATAATATATAATTGTTTTTATATTCTTCAATTTTAAATACAGATAAAACTTCAGCTTCTCTTTCTTGTCCATCTTTATCTATAACAAAAATTTTATCAACCATTTTTTTGCTTTCTTCATTACCCATTAGACTTCACCTCTATTTATTCTTAAACTAAACACATTATAACACAACGCTTTATTTTTTTAAACTCTTTTTCGCAACAAAATATCGGCAACCAAAAGCACAATTATTTTTAAAATAACTTTCTTTTTGATTGTAATTATTAATAGGATTAGCCTTCTTATTAGACTGATCATAAAAACCTTTTAATCTCAATTTGCCATAAGCCCAATCTCCAACGATATAATCATAATCCCAAAAATAGTCGGTCATTTTCGAAATGAATTCTTCTTCATTATAACCATCTTTATAATCTTCTATAATTTCATATTCATTATTCTCTATTTGTATATTTTTTTTCATCTTAAATCCTTATCTTAAAAAAACAGTATAGCTAATTAAACCTATTATAACTAGAAATATCAATATTAAAATTACTATTAAAAATTTAATTAACCCATTATTTTTTTTAACTTTATTTTTTAAATCTTGAATTTCTTCAAAATCTTCAGTTGAGAAATTTTTATAACCCGTATAAAATAAATTCTCTGGTGATTCTTTTGAATCTAGATACTTTTTACAATCTTCAGCTTTCACTGCTTCTGTTAAAATTGTTCCTTCGTCACCTTTTAATTCTTCTAATAAATCTGTGTTTTTTAATTTTTCTCT
>JAAZBI010000103.1 GCA_012513875.1 Mollicutes bacterium | reverse complement strand
CAAATTGTAACAGAAAGCTGACTTTTTGCACACTCTATTTTCGATTATTCTCTTCGCGAGAATTGGAGCAATATGAGAAGAACTGCCTCAAACGATGATAATCAAAGTCGAATGAGGTGGTTCTCTTAATTTGTTTAAGACAAAATATTCATTCGAGGCGTTATTTACTCGATACAGAAAGACAACAGGCTCATGCAACTTTGTCCTCGATATCTCAGATAGATCGCATGGCATCCGACAGGGATCTTTACGTCTCATACTCAGGAGGCACTGACAGATCACAAGTCAACGGTCTGACATTTTTGAATTGCTTTGGATCTATTCTCTATTGCTTTAGTAACTCGATCTAACATCGCCTTAAGCATTTCAGCATTCATATCTTTAGTATTAATTTCTACTTTAGGATTCTCTCCGTTGCATCCCCATTGAGGCTCTTTAATACTACCGTCAATAATATTGCTTGTGCCGACGGATTTTGTCCTACAAGGACATGTTACGCGGTCACAAGCATTTGGTATATTATTCTTGAGTATGCTGGGGAATGAGCGTAACATGAGTTAAGAAAATCATAATTATCCATTTGACGAGTTGTTGCAAGCTTCATTATCAAACGCGAATCGCACAATTCTGGTCTATATGAAAGGAATGGTGTTTCAATGTTTAATTTGTTTGGTAAAAAGAAAACGGAAGAGAAAAAGAAAAAGCCGGTTAATATCGTTAAGGATTTGCTGAATGCGGATTTAGAGACGATATGGCGCATTGAGGATAAGAATCATTTTTTGATTGCGATGGATGGTTGGCTGAGTCGAAAGTGTCAATTCGGAGAAGATATTGAGAAATTATCGGATGCTGAGAAGGTCATATATTTTAATGGTCAACTTGAGGCGGAAGTGAATAACGGTGGTTTTTCACAATACTTTTATAACAGTAGTGGCAATTTTGCAAATCGAACAGTCGATTCACTGACTGCCGTCGGTGCTGCGCAGGTTGCGGAGATACTCAAAAAGGCATTACAAGCTGTAGGTGTAAATCTGCCTGAAAATTGGAGCGAGCGACAGGAACTGCTTAATCAAGTTTTAACCGAGGATATCGAGGCAAAACTAAACGAATTTGACTCTGAATTTTATCTATATCCCGATAATTTGGAAGAGTTGAATTGCGGATATATTATTGCTAACAAGAGTCAATTTACCGAGACCGCGGAATCGTCTTCCTGATTGCGTTTTGTTTCCCCGTGGCTATTTCGAAAATTTCAAATGAAGAGTTTTTTGCACGAAAAAAGGACCCGGACGCATACGTAATTTGTTCGTATTTACATTGAGCCCATTCGGTATGTCACAATGGGTAGCTGGGGAGAGCTGAGAAGTGTCGGAATGCTCGAAATTCCAGAACCGCGTTACTTCTCATTTGTTTAATTATCAGAAGACTCGCCCGTCGATTTGAGAGAGATCAATGAGCCCGAATTCTCTGCTGTCGATGCTGTTTTGAAAATTATCTCCAATAACAAAAAACTGACTATCGTTAAGAGAATAAATTTTTCCTTCGTGTTCGCACCAATACTGTGAAAGTTTTATACCATTTCGATAAACGCAGCCGTTCGCCAGTTCAACTTGATCTTCCGGCGCTCCGATAATGCGTTTTACATAAAGCGTTCCACTTTCTTTAAATACGATGACATCGTCGACCTGATAGGAATCAGGTATTTCAAGCGTACGAGTAATTATGAAAAAGGATCAAGAATTTTGTAGTATGCATAATCTGTTCTAAAGTTATAAGCTGTTTGGGTAGCCTTGGCTTTAATTCCTGCGTTTTTGTTCCGCTATAACCCCAAACACCCTTAGCATTCTTAACGGAAGTGCTGTGTTGGAACACGGCATCCGTCAAATTAGAGTATACAGTACCACCCCCGAAAAGTTTTGTGGTACCATATGACCACCATCCTGTTCCGGTGTATTTTAGACCCGCCGCTGCGACACCCGAGAATAATGTACCGCCAATAGTTGCAAGTAGTAAGCAAGTAGCAAGCGCTTTTTTCATTAGAACGTCCTCCTTTCACAAATATTTTGGATTGAATAGGTTAACCTTGTGGAGCAGTATACTCGCCTCCCTTTTTTTGTCAAATTTTAAAGATAACATATATGAATAATGATAAAAATAATTCGAAATTCGCCCTTTCGAGCAGCGGTTGCACAATGCTGCTCCGGAAAATTTGGATCTGATTCAACCGGAGAATGACCAGGATAACAGGGCGTTTTTGTCTTCAAAAGGTGAT
>JAAZBI010000013.1 GCA_012513875.1 Mollicutes bacterium | reverse complement strand
TGCTGCTACTTTTTTTGTGATAACTGGTTTTGTTGTATCAACAACATGAACTGTTCTTGTTACTTCATTAGCAATATTACCTGCAGAATCAGTTACATTATATTTAACTGTATATGTTCCAAGAACGGACATATCAACAGTTGAATTTACTAGAGCTATTAATCCGGTATCATAGTTATCGGTTACATTAACACCAGCATCATTATAAGTAGTATTAACTTCTACTGTCACTTCTGTATCACCATTTAAAGTGATAACTGGTTTAGTAGAATCAACAGTTACTTTTCTTAAATTACTCCATGCGCTTTCATTACCCGCTGCATCAACTGATTTAACTCTCCACCAAAATATACCATCACCAATGTTCGTTGCGGTTTTAGAATAATTTGGTGCATTTACAGTTTGTCTATGTCTCAAACTAGTAGCGGTTACATTATGATAACTTTCATAAATATATTTTACTGCATCAGGTACACTAGTCCATGAATTAGTAATAGAATTTCCTTTTACTGAAGCGCCATCTAAAGGAGCAACTAAAAGAGGACTTTCTGGAGCTGTTTTATCGATATTATCAACTGTAACTGTTTTAGTAGTTACGTTACCTGCTGCATCGGTTGCTATAAAATCAAAACTACCATTTTCTATAAAAATATAACTAGTTTGATTTAATGTTCCTTCATTTGTAGTTGCTGAAACAACAACATCTTGATTAATAGGTGTTGTTACATAATCCCCAATTGTTATAACGGGTGCTGTTTTATCAATATTATTAATTGTAACCATTTCAAGACTTATATTACCTGCTACATCTACTGCGATAAAAAAGAAACTTCCATTCTCTGTAAATAAATGTGTATCCGTATTTAATGTTCCTTCATTTGTTGACGCATTTACAATAATATCTTGATTAGTAGGTGTTGTTATATATTCACCGATTGTTATAACAGGTGCTGTTTTATCAATGTTTGTAATAACAACTTCTTTTTCGCTGCTATTACCAGCTGCATCAATTGCAACAAAAGTAAAACTACCGTTATCAGTAAATGTATAACTAGTTCTATTTAATGTTCCTTCATTTGTTGTTGCTGTTACAACAATATCTTGATTAGTAGGTGTTGTTATATAATTCGAAATTGTAATAATAGGTGCTGTAACATCTACATAAGTTTGAGTTCGAGATGGAATGATTTGATTTTCATCACCTAACTCTTCTTCAATTGGTTCTTCTTCTTTTTCTTCATCTAAAGGTATTTCTTTTTTTATGGTTTCATTCTCATCAATAATTTTTTCTTCTTCATTATTGCCAGTTGTTTGTGCAAAAGTAAAAACGCCTAAAAATAACACAATGATTGCTAATAATGCTACGAAGAACTTTCTGTTTTGCATATTTTAAACCTCCCTTATTGTTTTTAAAAATACAAAAAAACTAAAAACTAATTTTAGTTTAGCACATTGTACATAATTTTACAATATTTTTTAATTAACAAATGACAACCGATTAAAAGGCCAAATAATCAAAAATGGTTTTCCAATAATTTGTGATTTATCTATTACTCCAAAAGAACGACTATCATTTGAATCTTCTCGATTATCACCCATTACAAAATATTTGTTTTCCTCTATTAAAAAAGGCCCAAAATCAGAAGTTTTGCCTAAAATATTTTTGTAATCTTTTATAATCACTTCATCTATATATAATTGATTATTTAAATATTGAATTTTTTCACCAGGTAATCCAATCACTCTTTTTATTAAAAATTCTTTATTATTATGAACTGCTATCACTTCAAATCTTTCATAACCTACAAATTTACCAGTCAATTGATTTACCAATAAAAGATTTCCATCTTCTAATGTAGGATTCATTGAATGACCAATCACTTCACTACCAGTCAAGATAAAAATTCTAATTAAAATAATAATTGCAATTAAAATTATATATTTTAATGCATCTTTTAAAAATTCAACGAATTCTATCATCATATCACCTAATATAATTTTAACATTAAAAAAGTTGCAGAGCAACTTTTTTATTTAGCTTGTTCTAAAGCTTTACTAACCGCTTCAATATAACTATCTGCAGTTATTGTAAACCCTGTTAAAGCATCTAATTTTGTTTTAGCATCATCTTGCCAAACAATCCAATCAATTCCTTGTTCTTCTATTATTTTTTCTTCTAACACTTCAACTTGTTCATACCATTCACTACCTTCAGAAATCGTTCCAGCATTAGCTGAAGTAGATTTCATTCCATAAGCATCTCTCAATACTTTTTTAGTAGTATTTACTTCATCTTTCAAATAAGTCGAATCAATAAAAACTGATTTTATTAATCCCTGATCATTAATATAAACAACAGCAGTAGTTACATATTTTTTACCATATGATACAGTTTCAACACTACCAAAATATGTACCTTCAGTAAATTTTCCTTCATTAACTTTTTGACATCCTACAGTCATTATTATAACTACTATTAATAAACTAATTATTTTTTTCATTTTTATCCTCCTAATATAATAATAATTGTTTTTTAATTTAAAATCAATTAATTTTTATTTTTTGATATTGATTTATCACTTGTTCTGAAATAACACCAATAATAAAACCGGTTGGTAATGATAACAATAATAAATAAGGTAAGTAATAAATTATATTTATGGTTTGAAAAAGAAAAACAGCTGCTATAATTTGTCCTATACTATGTGTAATTGCTCCAATGATACTAACACCAACAATTGATAATTTTGTAAATTTGTGAGCAATAAACATACAAACTACACTAAGTAAACCTCCAGATAAACTAAACAAAAAAACTATATTAAATAAACCTGTTCTTAATAATCCGACAATAAAAACTCTCGTAAAAGAGAATAACAAGCCATCTCTTAATCCATAAAAATATATGACAAAAATAACGACTATATTAGCAAGTCCTAATTTGCTTCCCGGAATAATGTTTCCCATAATAGGAATCATACTTTCCATAATATTTAAAACCACACCTAATGCTAAGAGCATTGCTAAAGTAATTGTTTTTCTCAATTCCATTTTATCACCTTAATATTACATCATAATTTTGATCTAATGATGTAACCCTAATTATAATTTTGTTTGGTAAACAAACTATTGTTTCCCAAGACTTTGAAATATATCCTTGTTTTGAACACAAATGATAATTTGATGTTTCTGATGTTACTCTAATTTGATTGTTTTTAACTTCAATATCTACTTCTCCATTTAATCCCATAACTTGATATTTATCATCTTTTGTTAAATCAATCGTCAATATTAATTTATTATCATTATATACTAAAGCTTGATTACTTTCTTGATTAGTTAATTTAAAAAACAATAATAAAGAAAAAGAAATAAAGATAATAATTATTATTAAAATCCAATCATTTTTATTCATAATTTTTTATTCCTTCAGTTTCAATTATACCATCTTTAGTAAACCAAATAACTTCCACATCATATTTTTCTGCTAGTTTTTTACCCTCTTCTATTGGCAACAAAACTAAAGTTGTAGATAAAACTTCTGTTAAGATTGGATCTGGAGCGATTACAGTTACGGATAAACTATAATTATCAGGATACAAAGTAAAAGGATTAATAATATGACTATACTTTTCACCAGAAAACTCATAGTAGTTATCAATAGTACCACTAGTTGAAATTGAATTTGTATTTAATTTTAATACTTTATATATCTTTTCTGATTCTAAAGGATTAATTAATCCTACTCGATATTTTTCATTTTGATAATGTTCTCCTATTAAAATACTGCTTGTTCCTGAAGTTATCAAATATTTTTTTATACCTTTATCGTGTAAATATTCTTTAATTATATTATTAACATACCCTTTAGCAATACCTCCCAAATCTAAGGAAACATCACTATTTTTTGAAAATATATAATTTTCTTTTAACATAATATCATCTAAATCAGTACTACCACTTGCTTTTAATTCTTCATAAGAAGGTAATTCTTTATTATTTGTCCAAACATCTGTAACGTTGCCTAAAGCTATAGAAAAGAATTTATTTGTTTTTAAATAGTAATCTTTACTAACTTTTAAAAGATCATATAATCTTTTATCTATTTCTATTTCTTGATTTTTTTCTAATTCATTATTTAAATAGTAAAGATTGTACTCGTGCTTTTTATAACGATCACATAATTGATCATATTTTTGATAAATTTGTTCTATATCAGAAAAAGTTTTATTAACTAATTCTTGATCATGATGATAAATTTTTATATTAATATAAGTGTTCATATAAAATAAATCTTTAGAAAAAACTTGATCTTGACAACCTGTAAGCAATAATAAAAAAAATAAAGTTATAATTTTTTTCATATAAATTCCTTTCTTATAATTAAACTGTTTTTCCTGTTAAACTCCATGATTTAACATCGGTTATTTCGACATCAACAATTTTACCTAGTTGTTTTTCATCTCCAATAACATTAACGGATTTATAAGTATCAGTATATCCTATAAATTGTCCTTTATTTTTATCACTATAATTTTCAATTAATACAGGAACAATTTTACCTAACATTTTATCATTAGATTTTTTTGCATGTTCGTTTACAATTAAATTTAATCTATGTAATCTTTTTTCTTTAACTTCTAACAAAACGTTATCTTTCAATTTAGCGGCAGGTGTTCCTTCTCGAGGTGAATAAAGAAAAGTATACGCTCCATCAAATTGACATTCTTTAACAAGATCAATTGTCTCTTGAAAATCTTCTTCTGTTTCATTAGGAAATCCAACTATAATATCAGTCGTAATAGATGAGTTAGGAATAGCTTTTTTAATTTTATTAAATAAAGTTAAGTACTCTTCTTTAGTATATCTTCTTCCCATCAACTTTAATATACGAGAACTTCCACTTTGAACAGGAAGATGAAAATATGGCATGATATTAGAATTGTTTTTAATGACTTCAATCATTTCATCAGTAAAATCCCAAGGATGACTAGTTAAAAATCTAATTCTCGGTATCTTAGTTTTAGCGATATCTTCTAGCAAATTATTCAAATAATATTGATCATTTAAATCTTTTCCATAAGCATTAACATTTTGTCCTAACAAAGTTACTTCTTGATAACCGGCTTTAATTAATTTGTTAATTTCTTTTAAAATGTCTTCTTTTTGACGACTTCTCTCTTTTCCTCTCGTAAAAGGAACAATACAATATGTACAAAATTTATCACAACCATAAATAATATTAACAAAAGCTGTAAAAGGATTAGTTCTTTTTACAGGTAAGTTTTCATAAATGTCTCCCTCAATACTAGGAGCATTAATATTAAGTTTTTGTTGGCTTCTAATTACTTCGGGTAGTTGATGTAGATTATGAGTACCTAAAACAAAGTTTAACCATTTGTATTTGTTTAATATTTTATCGACAACGACTTCTTCTTGTGCCATACAACCCATTAATCCAACAATAATATCTTTTCTTGTTTCCTTTAAATGTTTAAATCTCCCTATCATTCCAAAAACTTTATTATGAACATTTTCACGAACGGCACATGTGTTTAGAATTAATAAATCCGCTTCTAAATAGTTGTCTGTTTCTAAAAAATTCATATCTTCTAATATAGCTTTGATTGTTTCTGAATCTCGAACATTCATTTGACAACCATAAGTTTTTAAATAATATTTTTTATTTAAACCAATTTTTTTATCTTCATCTAACAACTTATAAACATCATTATAAATAAGAACGGGGTTTTTTGTTCTTGTCTTAGCTTGTTTTAAATCAGGTTTTAACATATAATCACTTTCCTTTATATTGTTTTAAAAATTCTTGTTCAAATTCTAAAAAACGATCTTCTTTTAAACTTAAACGAATATCTTCCATTAATTTAGTTAAAAAACGAATGTTATGAATTGATAATAAACGACCTCCTAAAACTTCTTTAGCAATAATCAAATGACGAATATAAGCTTTAGAAAAATTTTGACAAGCATAACAATCACATTTTTCTTCTAATGGATTAAAATCTAATTTATATTTTAAATTTCTAATATTTAATTTACCAGATCGAGTAAAAGCATTTCCATGACGAGCTATTCTCGTTGGTAAAACACAATCAAACATATCAATTCCTCTTTTAATTCCTTCAAAAAAATCAAGAGGATCTCCAACTCCCATTAAATATCTAGGTTTATCTTCAGGCAAATATTTTGTCGCGTATTCTACCATTTTATACATGACATCTTTTCCTTCGCCAACACTAGTGCCTCCTATAGCATAACCATCAAAACCAATTTTAACTGTTTCTAAAGCACTCATTTTTCTTAAATCTTCAAACTCTCCACCTTGAACAATTCCAAATAAATTCTGATGAGATTTTAATTTTATTTTTTTGCCACGTTCAGCCCATCTTAAAGTTCTTAGTGCTGAATCTTTTATATAATCATAAGTATTTGGATAAGCTGGACATTCATCAAAACTCATTACAATATCAGATCCTAATTTAGATTGTATTTCTATTGATTTTTCTGGAGTTAAAAATAAATTAGATCCATCTAAATGACTTTTAAATGTTACTCCTTCTTCAGTAATCTTCCTTGTATCTGCTAAAGAGAAAACTTGAAAACCACCACTATCAGTTAAAATAGGACCAGAATAATTCATAAATTTATGTAATCCACCAGCTGCTTCAATGACATCTTCTCCTGGTCTTAACCACAAATGGTATGTATTCGCTAAAACAATCGAACTTCCAGCTGCTACTAATTCTTCAGGATTTAAAGTTTTAACTGAGGCTTGGGTTCCAACTGGCATAAAGATTGGTGTTTCACAACTACCGTGATCAGTTGTTAGTCTCCCTAAACGTGCTGAAGTCTGTTTATCTTTTTTTATTAATTCATATTTTAATTTCATATTTTTTCTCCTTGACAAATATCACTATTATAGTATAATACAAAATGCATTTTAAAAAAAGGAGAAAAAAGAATGAAAAAAAGTACTGACAGAGAAATAAATGATTTAGCATTGTTAATTAAAAAAGAAATTAACGAAAAAAATTTAAATCTTTCTGAAGAAGAAAGAGGAAATATATATAATCGTGTAGTTTTATATTTAAAAGAAAAAGATTTTTTTAAAACTTTACCTAAAGAAAAACAAAAACAACTAATTTATGAAATGCTAATTGATGAAAAAAATATATTTGCATTTAATATTAGAGAAACATTTTTAGAAACATTCAAAACAGATTATTTAGTTTTTCAAAAGTTAATCTTCGATTTGTTTGCAAGAATCAATTATCATGAATATTTTTACACAAAAAATGATAGTCCAAGTGAAAAACAAGACAAATATAATAAATATAAAAAAATCTCTATATTCTTGAAACAAATGAAACAACTTTATCCTCATTTAAATTGTTCTCAAATGTATGATTGTATTCAATTTTCTATACTTAAAAACGGTGAATTTTCTAGTGTTAGAAAAAGTAATGTTAAAAGATAAAATAAAAAATCACAAATGTGATTTTTTATTTTATAAACATACTATCTCCAAAAGAAAAAAATCGATATTTTTCTTTTTGAGCTATTTGATAAGCTTTAATAATGTTTTCTTTAGTTGCTAAAGCACTAACTAACATTAATAAAGTAGATTTAGGAAGATGAAAGTTAGTGATTAAAGCATCGACCATTTTAAATTTATATCCAGGATAAATAAAAATGTTAGTCCAAGCTTT
>JAAZBI010000097.1 GCA_012513875.1 Mollicutes bacterium | reverse complement strand
GAAACGGTGATTAACAAAGTCTATCAGGAGATGTCGGAACATTACGGAACCGCCATCCTTCCGGCAAGACCGTTATCTCCGAAAGACAAAGCCATGGTAGAGGGCTCTGTGGGCGTCATTTCAACAGAGAAAGAGAGTAATTGATAAAGCAACATCAAGTATTGCGAAGAAAATTATACATAATTCGGGAAATGTTAAACCAGGGATAAAAACCAAGGGAATGTTTTGGATTATGCATCTAATGCAGAAGAATGGTTTTAATCCTCGTGATGTTGAGCATTGGAAAGCAAGGGGATGGACAGAAAAAAAGAGACCTTGGAAATAGAATTGGAATACAATGCAACAAAGCGGGAATTTGAAGTTTACGCATAATGGAGATGATAATGTAATGAATAATAAAAAGCTAAAATCTAATAATGAGATTTCGGAATTATGCACTTTTTACCTTGGTGGGTATCAACAGAAGGTGTTGATAGAGGGGAAAAGCAAAGATAACCCAATAGTTATAACTTTGCATGGTGGACCAGGAACGCCGATACCTTTTTCGGTTGGATGCAGAGGATTATTCCCAGTGTTTACAGATGAGTTTATTATGGTTTATTGGGACCAGCTTGGATGTGGAATCAACAACCATGTGATTGATGATTCATTTTCCATTGATACCTTTGTTCAGATGACAGAAGAATTGATAGAAAAGATAAAGGTGAAATTTCCAAATAACAAAATAATGATATTTTCAACTTCTTGGGGCTCTATACTAAGTGCTAAGTTATTGGAAAAGAATCCTTATGCAGTCGGTAGTGTTATTGCGTGTGGTCAGATAATTAAAAATGTGTTTATTTGTGATGAAGTGAGAAATACGTTAGCGCAAACAAGTATTCCTGTGAAGAAGCTGGAAAGAATCAAAAATGTAACGGTAGATAATTTTAAAGGGAAAGACTTGCAATTGATATCAAGTGCACTTCGTAAATATACAAATGCATATCAAAATAGAAATGGTAAGAAAGCGCCAATGGGAACCATTATAAAGGAATTATTGACGAGTCCTGATTACAAAATGAAGGATTTTAAAGCAATAATGGTAAACGGCTATATGAAGAATACCTCGTTGTGGAAGGAGATAGTACAGCTTGACCTTACAGAGCAACTAAGAAATGTTAAGGTTCCGTACATGATTTTACAGGGAGATACAGATATAGTAGCTTCCACAAAAATAGTGAAAGAATTAGTAGCTGGAAGCAATAATGCAAATTTAGATTGTAAGGTAGTTGACGATACAGGACATATGCCCGGTGTAGAGATGATGGATACATTATTAGCTGTTCTAAAGAAATGTAGACAGCAATAATAATTTTAAAGAGAGACAAATTTACGGAGTGAATTATGAAAAAGATATTATATACAATATGGCAGTGTACGTGGGGGATTTTGCAAACACTTTTGGGATTGATTATGTTTATGTTACATTTTAAAAGTAGGCATTTTGTTTATCACGGAGCGATTATTACAGAGTGGAATACAAAATCCAGTATATCCCTTGGATTATTTGTGTTTGTTACATCTGAACCATATTTTGCTAAAAAATATGAAGGTCAGTTAAGTGTTAGTGAATGTTCTAGACGACTACTGGTACATGAATATGGTCATACTATTCAGTCGCTAATACTCGGACCTTTATATTTGATTATGATTGGAATACCATCTACACTATGGGGATTTTTCGGTGCCAAAAAGCGTAAGGATAAGCAAGTTGCATACGGCTCATTTTTTACTGAAGGATGGGCAAATAGTTTCGGTGAGTGGGTTACGGGTGAAAAATCTATTGGTAACATGGTATTAGATTAAAAGAAACGTAAGATTTGATTTTTCTGAAGGAGATTTTAGATGAATAAAATAGATACAAAAGGACTTTTGATAAGGATCCTTATACCCACAATAGTATTATGTTTGAGTTATTTGATATTGGGACATTTCTGTAACATGCCCTATATACTGCTATTTTGCATTTTGGGAACATTCACATTATTCCCTATAGAATTAGGAATGATTCTATATGCAAGCAAAAAAGAGTATGGCGCTTATTCTTTAAAAAGTGCTTTTGTGGGACAGGAGAAACTCGCATTATGGAAAATAGTGCTGATTGGGTTTGTTTTCTTTGGCATAGCAGGATTACTTTTGGCATTTGTTGCACCTATAGAAAATCAGTTTTTTTCGGAAATGAGAACGGCTGTGCTTAATAATTTACCGACAGGTTTTGATTGGACGAATTTGGAATATATAAAATCATTTTCAAAACCAATACTAGTTTTTACTTGCATATATTATGGTGTTTTTAATGTGTTAGTTGGACCGATAACAGAAGAATTATTTTTCAGAGGATATTTAACTTCGCATTATAAAAAGCAAAGTTCGTTTACACCAATACTTATAGCTGTTTTATTTTCATTTTATCATTTTTGGTTACCTTTTAATAATGTATTTCGTATATTGGCATTTGCACCAGTTGCATATGTGGCATATAAGAAAAAGAATATCTACATAAGTATATGTTTTCATTGCATATGTAACCTATTTTCAGTAGTAAGTTTTATATTAGAAGTAATGGGGTAAAACTTATTTAGCAGACACGCTCGAAAATTTCAGTCTTACAGCGAGATTGAAAGCACGCACGAATTTGAATCCTACGGAGGTTTTATGATATGAAGATTCTTGAATTTGGTGATACAAGTAAAAATAAAATCATCCTGATACATGGATTCCAATGTCCTTGGCAGGTATGGAATAAATATATAGAGCATTATAAGAATAGGTTTCATATCATTGTGCCTATTATGTCAGGACATAATCCAGAAGTTAAAGACGATTTTATTTCCTTTACATCTGATGCAAAAGAAATCGAAGAATATGTTCTTCCTCGTTATGGAAAGGATATATATGCAGTGTATGGAATGTCGATGGGTGGTGTACTAGCTGCGACTTTGTGGCAAAATAATAGATTATCCTTTGATAAAGTGATTTTTGATGGTTCGCCAATAGTATCTTATAATGCAGTTATGAAGGGATTTATGAAGAAATTCTATGTGGATATTACTCATAAATCGCAGCAACGAGATAAGAAAACGGTAGAACAGGCTACGCAAGTAATTATTTCAGAAGATAATTTGGAATATTTTTTGGAAGTGCTTGATAATATGTCAGTTGTAACTGTAGAAAATAGTATAGATGGAATAGCTGATTTTAAATTAAGTCAAGACATAAATACTCCTGATACAGTGGTATATTTCTTTCATGGAACAGCTGCGAATGAAATGCTTGCAAAGAAATCCGCCAAGTTTGTCAAGAAACATTATCCGAACTCAATAATAAAATGTTTCAAAGGTAAATTCCATTGTGAAAACGCATTGTTTAACCCGGAGATTATGGTTGGAGAATTAGATAAGATATTTGGTAAATAGAGAGACGAATTTGAATTTTACGTTGTATGAACACAATATCATCAGGTAACTAAAATTAACATAATTCATATAAATATGTAAAGATGAGTTGGTAAATATTTAGGATATTTCCTTTATCATAGAGATATAAGCTATGAAAGGAATTAAAACTATGGTGAAGAAAATGATGAAAATTGTAGGAATTGTATTTTTAGTGTTGCTCATAGTTGGCATCGGTATCTTAGTATATTTGTGTTATCAAAATCTGCATTGGTGGGAAAAAGACATGAAGCAGATTGAGAAATTGGGTGTTATGGAGAGGTATGCTACACTTCCAAATGGAAATGTTATTAACTATGGGGAGTTAGAAGGGGATGGACCGGCTCTTTTATTGATTCATGGTCAAATGGCTTCGTGGGAGGATTATGCATCTGTTATGCCTGAGTTACATGAAAACTGGCATATATATGCGATTGATGTATATGGACATGGAGAATCTACCCATAAAGAAGAACTGTACTACTTAGATGTAAATGGAAATGATATTATTTGGTTTATTGAGAATGTTATAAAGCAGGAAACGGTTGTAAGTGGACATTCAAATGGAGCATTGACGGCAGCATATGTTGCTGCTTATGGTAGTGAACTGGTTAAAGGTGTTGTGTTAGAAGACCCGCCCGTATTTTCAACGCAAGGAGAAAATTGGGAGAAAAGCTTTGCATATCTTGATACATACAAACCTTTGCATGACTACATTTCTTCTGAGCAAACAGAATGCTGGGAGGCATATTATTTGAGACATTGCTATTGGGGAGAGTTGTTTATGAAGGATTCTATGCCGGGGATTGCTAATTATGCACAGCATTATAGTGAAAAGCATCCGGGAGAAGAAGTGAAGATTTTTTTCATGCCGGCTAGTGCTACTATTACTTTTCATTATGTAAAGCAATATGATATGTTGTATGGCGAACACTTTTATGATTTGACTTGGAACAACGGAATTACTCATGAGCAATTACTGTCAGATATTACAATTCCTTGTATATATTTACATGCAAAAGAAAATGTGGCAGATAATGGGGTTTATTTATGTGCAGCATCAAGAGAACAGGCGGAAAGAGCAGTTGCGCTAATAGGAGATAATGCTCAGTTGATTGAAACAGAAGACAGTAATCATGATATTCATGGTACACATACACAAATTTACGTGGATGCAATCAATAGTTTTTTAGAAGAAGGTATAAAGTAAAATGCTTAAAGAAAATATTTCAATGCTTCGAAGTGTAAATGGATATTCACAAGAGGAAGTGGCGGAGAAAATTGGTGTTTCCAGACAGGCTTATGCAAAATGGGAAAAGGGAGAAACTGTTCCAGATGTGGAGCGTTGTCAGAAACTAGCAGAACTGTATGGGGTAACAATTGATTCCCTTGTAAATTATTCTGATAAGATAGGTACAACTACTTTGACTCCAGGACCAAAAGGAAAACATATTTTTGGAACAACCAAAATAAATGACCGCGGACAAGTTGTTATTCCAAAGAAAGCAAGAGAACTCTTTGGAATAAATAACGGTGATTCATTGGTTGTTTTAGGGGATGAGGCAGAGGGGATTGCACTAATTAAAGCAGACATATTTGAAAAACGATTAAATGATACATGGAACAGTATAAAACAAGAAATCAGCGAGTAAGCGACAAATTTCAGTTTGTCGGTGAGATAAAAAGGTTGTGCTTACCCGTCGCCCAATAAATAAATGCTGTTATAAAGTGATACATCGCCCAATAAATAAATGCTGTTCAACGGATGCCTCTTTTCAAACACGTTTGTTTCTAATATCCTAAGCTCAGTGACTTGATTTTGACAAGTAGTTTGTCCATCTCTGCTCGGATCTGTAGCAAGTCGAGAGCCAGAAAGTCGGACTTCAGAGCCTTTTTGTCCAGCTCAACAACGTTAGGATCAAGCATTAGACGGCGGTAGGGTGTAGCAGGAGCGTCATGCTTTTTGTGAACCGTACCGCTATGTCTTTCTTTCGAAATCAACTTTTGCGAAGTCTGAAAGAAGTTGTTGTAAAGCCTTAAATATTCGTAAAATCGATTCAGCAGATCAACGGTATCTTGTCCTTCGTACCGGTCATAGCCGACAGCTTGTCGGACGACTGACCAATTTTTCTGCTCGACGTAACAAGAATCGTTGCTGTGATTAGCCCGGCTTCTGGTAAAGCAAAGGTTGTTTTCCTTGCAGTAATAGAAAAAATGGTTGTTGATAAATTCCGAGCCATTATCACTGTCGATCCCAAGCAGCGGAAAACACAGCCGCTTCTGGATTTCTTTCATCGCATTCAGTGTGTGCGTTCTGGCCTTATTTATTATGGCATAACACTCCGTCCAACCACTGGCGATATCGGTGCAGTCGAGCGTGTTGATATACTCTCCGCCGGTGGTGGAACCGCAATGTGCCACCAAGTCGATTTCAACAAAGCCCGGTCGGTGATCATCCCAGTCTGTACCCCGTCGAACCGGTATTTGATTTTTCAGAAGTGAGCCTGGCTTGGTGGTGGTAAGACCCATGGGGTTCATACATTTGCGGTTGTTTTTCAACAGCCGGTCCATTATGCCGTGTGACATCCTGAGCATTTCTTGCTTGAATCCCGGATCAAAGACTTGATGTCCCATCCGTTCCAGATTATCCAGCACAATCGGCATCGATGCCTTTAATCGCCTTGAGCAGGGGTAATTGAGTAATTCCCATACCTTAACCAACAACTGTTTGTGAGCGATCTTATAAACGGGCCTTCTGCCACGGCCGGATTTAATGTGCTTGTCCTTATAATCGTACTTTTTGCTTAATACTCGGACCAGGTGTCCGCGAGTCAACCCTGTCGTTTCATCAAGTGCTGTCAGAATTTTTTGCTTGTCTTTCTTGCTTGCCTTCTGATACCTTAGTTTTTGTTTCTCAATAATCTGCCGTTTCGTTGACATGGATAACACTGCCTTGCCACCTCCCTTATGGGGAGATAATACAACGGCATTTATTTATTGGGCGACGACTACATTTTTAGCAGCATTTTTTATTGGGCAATTCGTACTATTGCAGATGGATACAAATATAGTTACAATGTTAATGGAACAAAAATGGAGGTAAAATGGCATTCAGCAGATTTGAACGCAGCTACAAAGTTTTCTGGTTCTAATTCTGGTAATGGATGGACTGCTCAAATAAAGGTAGGCAATAAACTATTGGGTTTAGATGGCGCATTTTATCGTAAACCAAATAATTTAACTCACATTCCTTTGATTGGAGGTGGAAACTAATGAAAACCTCATTTAGCACATTGCCTGATTATATGAGTACAATCGAACTGGAAAAATATTTTAACGAATTCATTGAGGTTTATACAACAACAGATGAAATCATAAATAGTCTTGAAGAATTGGATGAATTAGCAGAACGACAATGGCACACGTATGAAATTATATCAGATGGTCTGAAAGCTAAGATTGAAAATTTTATTGTTAGTATTATTAATTATGAGTCCTATGAGATTATGGATTTGGTTCTTGTTGTTATTCCTAAATTAGGACTGCAAAATACATTCAGTAAAATAGTACAAAATATTGATAGCATAAGAGATTCTGAAGTAATTGAATTGATTAGAGAGGCTGAAAAAGAATATGGAAAAACGGTAGCAAATCCTTATAGCGGGATGTAGAATACTGTAATTCAAAAGCCATAACACCATATAGCTTATGTGGATAAACTACCAATCCTCACATAGCCAATAAGGTGTTATGGCTTTCTTTTTGTTTAATACGCAAGAAAAATATACTTAATATTGATTTTAGTGTAGACAATTATTTATTAGCGGATAACATGGCGCAGCGCGAAGCTCGGAGAGCCATGAACCGCACACAGACCGGACGGCACATCAACAACGTTGCCGAGGCTGCGCAGGTGAGTGCCGGACATGGTGGAGATACGTTCAAGGCACCGACGATGGCGTATCACTCGCCGGCGATTGTGAAGCCGTTGGAATCCGGATATAGTCATACGCAGGACGATTATGCCTATCAGCAGACGGTTTCGTCGCAATTTTGGGTCAGACAACAGGCGAAAGACGCGATACGCAATGCACCATCCGTCCAACAATCAGAGGATTTTGCTCTTATTATGGAGGCGTTGGATTCGTTTTCGGTGAACAGCGAGTATTATTATGAGTTGGCTCGTCAGGATGCGGTAAACAGTTTAATCGCATCCGATAAGAGCCGTTTGACCATGGCCGGCATTGAG
>JAAZBI010000072.1 GCA_012513875.1 Mollicutes bacterium | reverse complement strand
TTTTCTAATAAGAAATTAATTATTTTGCGAATTTTGATATCTCCACTTAAAGCTTCTTCAACACCATCTAATTTTTTAATTTCTTCTTCACTTATATTATACCTTGCTGCTAAAGCAGGAATTTCAATATCTATTTCTTCTTTAGTTACATCGATTTTTTCTAATTCTGCTATTTTATTTAATACTAAAGATTGTAAAATTCTTTTTTCAGCTTGACCTCTATATTGTTCATGGAATTTTTCATGAGTTGTCTTTGTCATTTCCATAAATTGATCTAAAGATAAACCTTGCATACTTAAATTTTGTTCAAATTGTTTGATCATAAAATGAATTTCTTCAGTAACCATTTCTTCAGGTAATTCTATTTTTAATGATTCAATTATTTTATTTAAAATACTTTCCACTTTCGCTTCTTTTGCTTTTTCTTCTTTTTCAATTGTTAATTCATTTTTAACAAACTCTCTTAAAGTTTTTTCTGAATCAACACCTTCAATACTTAAATCTGCAAAAAAGTCCTTATTAATTTCAGGTAATATTTTATGTTTAACTTCATTAATTTTAACTTCAAAAATAACTTTTTGACCTTTTAAATCTTCACTAGGATAATCTTTAGGAAAAGTTACTTCTATATCTTTAGAATCTCCACTTTTTAATCCAATTAGATTATCTTCAAAACCCGGTATAAAAGTATTACTTCCTATTTCTAAAGGATAATTTTCACCTTTTCCACCTTCGAAAGGAACTCCATCTTTTTTACCAAGAAAATCTAAAACAACAGTATCACCAGTAACAATTGCATCTTCTTTTAAACTGATTTCAGCATATTTTTGTTGTAATTCTTCAACACCTTTATTTATTTCTTCTTCTGTAATATTAATTTTTTCGCTTTTAATACCTAAGTTTTTATATTTCTTAATTTCAACTTCAGGTTTAGTAACAATAGTAAAGACAACTTCTACTCCATCTTCATCTATTTTTTTTACATCAACTTCTGGTTGAACAATTGGTTGTAAATTTGATTGTTTTAAAGCTTTTTCATAAGCTTTTGGTAAAGCAAAATCAATTGCATCCATATATAAAGATTCTTTACCCAATTTCTTCTCATAAATATCTCTTGGAGCTTTACCTTGGCGAAAACCATCTATTTTAACAGTTTCAACATTCTTTTTAAATGATTTTTCTAAAGCTGCTTCCCATTCTTTTTTTTCAATTTTAACATTTACTTCTTGTTTTCCCATAAATCCTCCTATTTAATTTCAATTATTTTGATTTCATATTTTCCGTTTGGACTATCAACAGTTAAAATTTCACCTTTTTTGTGTCCTATTATCGATTTTGCGATTGGTGATTCGTTAGAAATTTTATTTTCACTTGGATTAGTTTCTTTACTTCCAACAATAGTGTATTCTTCTTGTTCTTTGTCTTCTGTATATTCAATAACAATTGTTGAACCAATACCAATTTCATCTTTACGATTCTTTTTAATTATTATAGCATTATCAACTAAAGCTTCTAATTCTTGAATACGCGATTCAATAAAAGCTTGTTCTTCACGAGCCGAATGATAATCAGCATTTTCTGATAAATCGCCTAAAGCTCTAGCCTCTTTAATTGCTCTAATAATTTCTGGTCTATTTTCAAGTTTTAAAACTTTTAATTCTTCTTTAACATTCTCTAACCCTTCTTGAGTTAAATATATTTCTCTGTTTTTATCATCTACCATTTTGGTACACCTCTTTTTCTAAAATATCATTTTAGATACTACTACAAATAAGCCTTAATGTCAACTCTCTATCCTTATTCTCATCATATCATTTTTTTCTAATAAAATCGGAATAGGAAGACGAATAATTTCTTGAGGATGTCTTGCAGCATCTATCTTTTCATGCTTTTCATTTTTAATATATTCGATCTTTGTTTTATAACATTTAAGACTAGGTCCAAAGAATTCAACTTCATCTCCAACTTTGAAAAAATTCCTTTGTTCTAAAACAACTTCTTTATTTTTTTTATCATAATCTAAAACAATTCCTAAGAAATCTTGATTAGATTTTTCTTCTCTACCTAAATAATATTGAGTATCTTTGTTAGGTTTAGTTTTATAAAATTGCTCTTTCACTTCTCGATTAGCACATCTTTCTAAGACTTTTAAATTAAATTTATCTATTTTTTGATTATTATTTAAAGCTTTTTCAACGGCTTGGCGATAAACATGAACAATAGTTGCTAAATAATATTCCGAACGCATTCTACCTTCTATTTTGAAAGATTTAACTCCCATCTTTATTAATTGTGGAAGATAATTTATTAAGGATAAATCTTTAGGCGCTAATGAAAAGTCTACTTTTTTGCTTAAATTATTATTTTGATTATGTAATAAGAAATTCCATCGACAAATTTGACTACAACCTCCACGATTTGAATCTCTATTAGTTAAATAATTAGATAATACACAACGCCCACTATATGCAGAACACATTGCTCCATGAACAAAAACTTCTACTTCTAAAGATGTTTTTTTAATGATTTGTTTAATATCTTTTTTTGAAGCTTCTCTTCCTAAAATAATTCTTTTAACACCTTGTTTTTCCCAAAAAAGAGCTGCTTCATAATTTAAAGTTGATTGTTGAGTACTTAAAAAAATATCTAATTTAGATGCTTTTTGTTTAATTAAATCAATTAAAAATGGATCGCTAATAATTACAGCATCAACTTTAGCTTTTTCTAAATCTTGTAAATATTTCTCAATATTTTCTAAATCCTCATTGTGAAATATAATGTTGATAACAACGTACACTTTTGCTTTTTGTTTGTGCGCTAAGAGACAGGCTGTTTTAATTTCATCAATTGTAAAATTAATGTTATTAGCTCTCAAACTATATTCAGTTCCACCTAAATAAACAGCATCTGCACCATATTGCAAAGCTATCTTTAATTTTTTTAAATCTCCAGCAGGCGCTAAAATTTCAACTTGCTTATTTCTTTTCATATTTCTTCACCTTATAGATTGTTTTTGTAAATAAAAACCCTTCGTTTGGTTTAATAGGACTTAGTTTAATGATTTTATCATTAATTGTTTTTAGTTCTTCTTTGTTTTTTATAACTTTGCTAAAATAGTTAACTACTTTTTTAAATTTATTAGATTCAACTCCTAAAGAACTTAATAATAAATAATCAATTTTATTATTTAATTTAGGTAATATTGAATAAACATTAATAAAATAATCACTTAAAATAATAGTATCTTTATTATTCTCATAAATATTAAATTTTCTTTTAGAAACAGGTTCTTCAATTATATATTCTTGTTTTTTAATTGGTAATTTTAAAAACTTCAAATAACTAGTAATTAAATTACGATGAGAAACAAACATTGGTAAATATCCATATCCTTGCATTAATAATGGTGTACTAGTTTGAGATCTTATAGAAAGTATTTCATCTAAGGTTATTTCTGTACTAAGTAAAACTCCATTTAAGCCCTTTTTTAACCAAAAGTCAGCTGTTCGGTAATTGGTTATTAGGTGAGAAGAAAAGTGAATTAAAGGTATGTTTAAATCAGTTTTAGAACACAACTGATAGACAGCTGGATCATCAAATAGAATACCCACTACTGAATTGTTGTTTATTAATTTTAAATAACTCTTTAACAAAGATAAATCACCATTAGTCATCAATTTATTTACCGCTATAAAAACTTGTTTATTAGATTTGTTAATTAAATTGATTGTTGATTTAAAATTCCTTTTGTTTATAACAAAAGGAATATACCAACTTAACTTATCAATTCCAACAATAACTATGTCAGCTTTAATTTTATCTAAATCATTCAAATTCTTCGGTAATATAACGATCTTCATTTGTTATCACCCTTTTTCTAGAAACAGCTATTCCGTCTCCTATTTTATAAAATTCTGTTTTAAATTCTTCGTGTCCTTCTAAAAATAAAATATATTTTTTAATTTTATCTACTAATTGTCTTAAGTTTTTCTTTTCTATTCTAATATTTTGTTCAATTAAACCATGAAAATAAATATTATCACTAATAATAGTTCCTTTATCATTAAGATTTTGAGAATATTTCTCAAAAAAATTAACATATTGTCCTTTAGCAGCATCAATAAAAATTAAATCATATTTTTCAGTTAATTCTAAATTTAAAGCATCTCCTAAAATCAAAGTAATTTGCTTATCTAATTTAAATTTTTTAACATTTTTAATAGCTTCTAAATATCTAACTTCATCTTTTTCAATCGATACAATCGATACACCAGGATTGCTTAAAGCCATATTAATAGCTGAATAACCAATAGCTGTTCCTATTTCTAAAATAGATTTTACATTTTTACTTTTAATATAATCAACTAAAAATTTTAAACCTCTTCGTTCCATAATGGGAATATTATACTCTTCAGCATACTTTTCCATTGCTCTTAAATCATTTAAAATGATGAACATCTCCTTTTATTTTGCCAATATCTCTATTATTTCTTTAGTATCTAAACTAGACATAAGATAATAGGTGCTTGGTTTTATATTTTTTATTCCTAATATTTTTAAATATATTTTATAAGTTGTTTGATTTCTAATTATTTTTTCTTGATAAAGCTTTTCGCCAACACATTCTAAATTACAACCATCTTCAACAATAAATTCAATTGACTCTTGATTATCATTTAAAGGTCTAGAAAAAAATTTGAAAGTTAAACCACTTACAATTATTAAAATTGCAAAGAAAAAAAAGAAAAATTTTGCTACTACCAAAAATTTTTTCATAAGTTAGTAAAAACGAGCTTATTGCTCGCTTGCTTCTCCTTCTTTTAAACCTTCAAGAAGATTTTCAATAATTTTCCATTCTTTCTCCGACTCAATTGGTCCAAATGTTCCATCTGGATTTTTTGGATCATAAGTAGAAGCAAAAACTTGAATATTTCCTTCTTCATCTAAAAGTGGTTTATTTTCAGCATCTAAAGTTTGATAAACAACATAACTTTTATTTGTTTCATCTGAATCAAAAGTGAACATTACTTCTGCTTTTTGTTCTTTCCCTTCTTCATCTAATACTGTAAAAAAATCTCTTTCTTCCATTTTAATCTTCCTTTCTATTCTTATCTAAATATGACTGTAATATGTAAGTAGCTGCTAATTTATCAACTTTTGTTTTTCTTTTTTTACGAGATACATTAGCATCAATTAAAACTCTGTTAGCTTGGACAGTTGTCCATCTTTCATCTTCTAAAATAACTTCTATATTTAATTCATCTTCTAAAATCTTTTTAAATTTTATACTTTCTTCAGCTCTTGGCCCAATACTATTATTCATGTTTTTAGGAAATCCTAAAACAATCTTAGAAACCTCTTCTTTTTTTATTATTTCTTTTAATTCTTCTAAACTCGTCAAACTATTTCCTTCTTCAAAAAAGATAGTTTTATAAGTAGAAGCGATAAAACCTAATTTATCACTAATAGCGATGCCTATTGTTTTAGAGCCTAAATCTAATCCTAATATTCTCATTATTTATCTCGAAAATAGCTTTTAACTAAACTTTCAATAATTTTTGAACGTTCTAATTTAGAAATTTTACTTCGAGCATCTAAGTGACTAGAAATATATCCAGGATCACCACTCAAGAGATAACCAACTATTTGATTAACAGGATTATGTCCTCTTTCTTCGAGAGCTACATAAATTTCTTGTAAAGTCTTCTTGATTAAAGCTTCATCTATTTCTTCAACAGAAAAAAGAGTTGTTGTCTTTGAATCCACTCTATCACCTCAATTCCTTTATCATTAATATGATAGCATTTTTAATGAGATAATGCAAGAAATTGCTTATTTTAAAACAGCTTTTATTCTTCTGATTCCTGCTGCAGAACTTTCTTCTTTTATTATCTTAAAAGTTCCTAATTCACTAGTGTTTTTAACATGTGGTCCTCCACATATTTCAGTAGAAAAATTATCGATCGTATATACTTTTAAGTTTCCCTTATCATATTTATTTTCAAATAATCCAATAGCATTCATCTTTTTAGCATCTTCAAATGTCATTTCTTGGCAGATTACTTCTTTACCAGAGTTAATAACTTCGTTAACTTTTATTTCTATTTCTTCAAGTTCTTCTGGAGTGATTTTTCTTTCAAAAGAAAAATCAAAACGAAGTCTTTCTGGAGTAATATTACTTCCTCTTTGTTCTACGCTTTCACCAAACATATTTCTTAAAACAGAATGTAATATATGAGTTGCTGTATGATATTTAATGTTTATTTCTGAACTATCAACTAAACCACCTTTAAATTTTTGGTCTGCACTGTTACGTGATTTTTCTTGATGATGTTGATAACATCTTTGATACCCTTCAATATCTACTTTTTTTTCTATTTCTTGAGCCATTTCAATAGTGAATTCAATTGGAAATCCAAAAGTATCAAACAAACGAAAAGCATCTTCTCCAGAAATAATCTGATTACTAGTTCTTTCAACCATCTTATTAAATTCTTTTGTTCCTTGAGTTAAAGTTTTACTAAACAATTCTTCTTCTTTTTCTAAATTGTTTAGAATAAATGTTCTATTATTAAGCAATTCACAATACCAATCTTGATATTGATTAATAATTACTTCGCCTAAAACAGCCAAAACTTTATGATCGATTCCTAGTTTCTTCAAATGTCTAATAGTTCTTCTCAGCAATCTACGTAAAACATATCCTTGATCAGTATTACTAGGAACAATATGACTATTATCTCCTAAAATAAATACCGCTGTTCTTAAATGATCCATAATTATTCGATAACTTTTTTTATTTGATTCATATTTAACATTAGATATTTGATAAATTTTTTCTTTAATTAAATCAAACAAATCAATATCATATACTGAATTTAAATTATTTAATACCATCAAATTTCTTTCAAAGCCCATTCCTTGGTCAATACATTTTTTTGTTAGTTTTTCATATTCTCCTGTTTGAGTATGATTATACTGCATAAAAACATTATTACCTATTTCCATGTATTTGCCACAATCGCATGCTGG
>JAAZBI010000082.1 GCA_012513875.1 Mollicutes bacterium | reverse complement strand
GAACTGACGGTGTCGCATCTCCAAGCAATAAAAACTTGCTTTCATAATCGATTATTGTGCTGATTGCATTTAGCGTTTTTATTAGTTCGTGATACTGAAGAGAAGAGAATTTAGCGACTGTTTCCAATTGTCTCTCTGAGATGCTTGCCCGAAATTCTTTCCGGCCTTTTTCAAGAACGTTTGCCATTTCAATTACTTGGCTCATTTGACTTTTCTCCATTTCCTCACCCGACAGATCCGCCTCAGGATCCCACTTGCGGATTGCATTGCTAAATAGGCTTGCAAATTCTTGTGCTGAGCCAATCAAATCTGAGTTATCTGTAATTTCGATAAATGAGTTATGAAGAGAATTCTCCGAATACTCTTCATCAAGCAAAGTGATCTGCCGATTTATTTTGTCTTCCGGAACATCCCTTCGAAAATAATTAAAAGCTATACTGTCCATTACCTCCGGCCATAATACGCGGAAACTATTATCGTCAAAATTAATGCTTTTACCACGCTTAAGAAAGACAATTTGATTTGAAATTCGTTCAATTTTTTCAAAAAAAAGTAGTATTGTCTTTGAAAGCCTTAAGCCCCAACTTTGATCCGGTGCCACTGCAAGAAGACGCGCAATACCTTTTGCGAAAGGCACCTGTTTATCCACTATGCTATATGGAAGATAACTATGCTCAACTTGATAACAATCTGGAATATTAAGAATGCCGTTGATATGGTCTTTATGATAGTGAGTTATAAGAATATCTGTGATTTGATGATTGCTAATTTCATCTTCAATTTTGCTATATGCGAATTTATCAGAGTTCAATTTCCCACTTGAATTATCACTTCCACAGTCAACAAGCAATCCTTGATCGTTATAATAAATAATGCAACAATCTCCAAATTTAACTGGTTTGATGCAAATTCGCATTTGAGACTTCCTTTCTAACGACTCACAGAATGAAGCAGTCTTTTATAGTATCTTTTCCAATTCACGACCTTTATCCAAAAGAAGCTTATCTTTGTAACACTCGAGGTATCTTTCCAAGTGGAGTTCGAACCAATAGTAATTAATCAAATTTTACGGACTTCATTATAGATTACTCTATCAGCAAGTTCACGAGTTCTTTTGGGCGCTCATATTAACTCCATAATTTGCGAGAATATCAACTCAAACAAATGAAATTGCAGTTGGTTTTGTTATCTCTCACAAAATGAATCCCCTTGCTTTCTAGTGCTTAATATCTAAAAAGACTTAATCAATTGTGCTTCTTCAGTGTTCAGTCAGTATTCTATGTAGCGCTTTCTATATATAATAATGAGTTATAAGTAAATGTTAATCAAGGGAGCAAGATATTTTCAGAGTATTTAATTTCCCCCTTCCCCACCAACACATTCAGCCACTTCTCCCCTTCTCATCCTTCCAGTACCTTGGCGGTTATCTTTGTTTTCCTATTTCACAGGCGTAATCTCTACCGTAGCCGATATCGTGATAAATATGTGCTCATCTTCTCCCACGTATATTTCTTTTGGCTCATCGTCTGCCGTGATCGGCAGCATGATTACAATCTGAGTCTCTCCATAGCCTTCGGCGTTCTTTTTGATTTCATCCTTATTTACGAAAATCGTGCAACTCGGGACTTTTGATTTGACAAGATATTTTCCTGACGGAACGTCAAACCAGATATAATCTTTTCCGTCAATGGTAACCGTTTTCCCGTATTCGCCAAGTTCTCCGTATACCAGAGTGATTGTATCCCCTTTATCAGCGACGGTTGGCTGAGTTTCGGTCGGCAGTGGACTGGGCTCCGGAATTTCAACAACCGTTTCAGAAACAAATATCACGCTGCTATTCATCTCAAGATAAAGCGGCTCAAAGGACTCTCCGCTTGCCTCAACCTCAAGATAGAACGGTATTTCTACGGATTGTCCTTGTGTATCTTTATCCGTCACAATACCGGAAACCATATATTTTTCAGCGTATCGCGAAAAGCCCCAGTCAAACATAGAGAAATCTGCCTTGTCAGGATTGTTCAGATAGGGTTTTACACATTCAATTGCATATGTCTGAAGAGGCAGAATCATATCGGAATCCAGAAGAAAATCATTGACGTCTCGGGGCTCGTATCCCTTATCGTATATTTTTGTAAAGCCCAGGTTGATAGATTCGACAGAGTAATCGTAGTTGTAATACAAGATAAATG
>JAAZBI010000071.1 GCA_012513875.1 Mollicutes bacterium | reverse complement strand
TATTTCCTCAATTGAATTATTATGTTGTTACTAAAAATAAATTAAAAGGTGTTATGGATAAAGATGGAAAAGAACTTTTAAAACCAGAATATTCAACAATTTTAGTTTCATTAAATAAATTTGTAAATAAAACTCATGCAAGAATAACAACAACTGATTCAAAATATATTCTTTATAATTTAACTGATAATAAAGAAATAATTAAATCAGATTATCAAATTAAAGAATATGTAAATTATTTTTTAATTCAAACAGATGAAGTAAAACAATATTATACATATAACGGTAAATTAATTTACGAAGAAAAATAATTAAAAAAAGTATTGAAAAATACTTTTTTTGTTTTTAGGTAATACTATTGAAGTGTGTTATAATTAGTATGACAAAAAGAGATGAATAGATATGAGATTTTTAAAATGGATCGGAGGAATTGTTGTTTTCTTTTGGTTACTAGGCTTTATTTTTCAAATAGGCGGCTCATTCATTCATATAGTGCTTGTCATCGGAGCAATAATTTTTATTATTGATTGGCATTTTAGAAGTATCTTCAAGAATGTAAAAAGTCTTTAATTAAAAGGAGAAAATTATGAAAGAAATATTATATAATTATGACAATTTAAAAAAAGAGGACATTACCGAAACAGTTATAAGAGTTAAGATTTTATTAATAAATGAACAAAACGAAATAATGTTAGGATATTGTGATAATATTTACCAATTTCCTGGAGGTCATTTAGAAGGTAAAGAATCTTTTATAGAATGTCTTAAGAGAGAAGTGCTAGAGGAAACGGGTATTGAATTAAATGCTGAATTAGATAATAAAAAACCATTTTTTAAAATATCATATTTTAACAGAGATTATCCAAGTAAAGGAATAAATCGTTCTTCGGAAGTATATTACTATTATTTAAAAACAGATAAACAACCAGATTTAAATAAAGTTAATTATACTGAAAATGAAAAAATAGGAGATTATGAAGTAAAGCAAATTAGTATCGATAACATTGAAAAGGTACTAATCGACAACATTCCAAGTAATTCAAAAAACAAAGTAATTACTCCGGAAATGATAGAAGTTATAAAAGAATTTATCAAAATTAATACTAATTAAAGGAGTTGTTTTGATGGAGGATTATTCTATTGATGAAATTAATGACAAAATGAATACCTAAAATAAAAAAAGTTTTTAAGAAATTATCAAAGGAATGTTACTTGTATGTATATAAGCAATGATTTGAGTTGTGATAGACTAATTAAAATGGCAAATGACTTATCAATTCCAGTAAGAAGGACTGAATCAGATTTGTTTAAATTAATTAAGGATTAAAAATAATAAATAGTTGTTAGGATATACAGTGGTAATAAAAAAAATAAATTAATCAGCGATTAAAAAGGCCACTATTTTCTGAAATACAGTGAATTATAAGGAGTTTTATAACTCTTTTTTTGATAACTATTTAACTAATTTGTTTATTTGCTACTAACACTAATACTTTCTAGCTCTAACTCTAACTCTTAATCAGTGAGTCGCAGGTTCAAGCCCTGCATGGGACACCAATGAATACAAGGGATTGTGAGAATTCACAATCTTTTTTTATACCTAAAATTAGTAAAAAACCACCATTTCGCCACCATTTATTTTAAAAAGTGTTATAATTTAAATATATTACAACTTATTTATGAGATTATGAGGTGCTTATATGATTGAACAAGTTATAACAATGGTACTAAGAGATGGTACAAGTTCAGGCATCGTAGAGTGTGCATTAGATAATTGGG
>JAAZBI010000070.1 GCA_012513875.1 Mollicutes bacterium | reverse complement strand
TAAGACCATAATGGTCTTTTTTTGTTGACAAAAACATTTAAATTCTTATAATAAGGTTATTATTAAATTGGAGGTGAAACAATGAACATAGAAAAGATACCAGTTTTAATTTTAAAAGGCATTGTTTTATTTCCTTATTCTGAAATTAAAATAGATTTTGTAAAAGATATAGATAAACAATTAATTTCTTTAGCAGAAAAAGATTATGATGATGAAATCTTACTAGTACCAGTTTTAGATCCTTTAGATAGTCAAATTAATCTTGAAAAATTACCTAATATAGGTGTTTTAGGTAAAATAAATTTGAAAATGGATCTTCAAAATAACATTCTTAGAGTTGCTATAAAGGGAACAAATCGAGTAAAAGCTGCAGAATATTTTCAAGAAGAAAATATGATTAGAGCTGATATTAAAAACACAACTCAATTTGCTATTACTCCTAAAGATGAAATGATTTTAATTAGAAAATTAAATCATGAATTTATCACATATATTGAAAACAATCACGAATTAAGTAACAGTATAGTTTCTGAAATTGAAGAAAGTACTAATATATCTCGTTCTACTGATTTAGTTAGTTCTTATTTAACGACTTCTTATGAAAGAAAGATTGAATATTTAGTAACTATTAATCCTTATAAAAGATTGTTAATGCTTTTAGAAGATATTAAAAAAGAAAAACAACTTCAAGATATTGATAATCAAATAGAAGGTGAAGTTCAAAAACAATTAACTAAATCTCAACAAGAATATGTTTTAAGAGAAAAAATGCGAATAATTAAAGAACAATTAGGAGAATTGAACGCTAAAGACACAGACACTGATGAATTAAGAAAAAGATTAGAATCTGGTAATTATCCAGAAAGAATTGTAAAAAGATTAAAAAAAGAAATCAAAAAATATGAAGTTTTACCTCAAAATTCTCCAGAAATGGCTAATATTAGAACCTATATAGAGTGGTTATTAGATTTACCTTGGATAAAAATAACTCAAGATAATAAAAATTTAGAAAAAACCAGAAAAGTACTTGATCGTTCTCATTATGGATTAGATAATATAAAGACTAGAATAATAGAGTTTTTAGCAGTTAGACAAATGAAGTCTGCTACAAAGTCACCAATTATATGTTTAGCAGGACCTCCAGGTGTTGGGAAAACTAGTTTAGCTAAAAGTATTGCCAACAGTTTGAATAGAAGATTCGTAAAAATATCTTTAGGTGGAGTTAATGATGAAGCAGAAATAATAGGACATCGTCGTGCTTATGTTGGTTCAAATCCAGGAAGAATTATAGCGGGCATTAAAAAAGCTGGAACTGCTAATCCTGTCTTCTTAATTGATGAAATTGATAAAATGACTAAAGATTACAAAGGTGATCCCGCTAGTGCTTTATTAGAAGTGTTAGATAAAGAACAAAATTCAACTTTTTATGATAATTTTATTGAAGAAGAATATGATTTGTCAAAAGTGTTATTTATATTAACCGCTAATAATGTTTATGATATTCCTTATGCATTGAGAGATCGATTAGAAATAATTGAATTATCAGGTTATACAGAATATGAGAAATTAGATATTGCTAAAAGATATATCTTACCAAAAGAATTATTAGAACACGGATTAACAAAAGATGTAATTTCACTTTCTGATAAAGTAATATTTGAAATAATCAATTATTATACGAGAGAAGCCGGAGTTAGAGAAGTGGAACGTTTAATAGCGACAATCTGTCGTAAGGTTGTTACTAAGAAACTAAAAGAAAAGAAAGATAAATATATTATAACTTTAAAAAATATAGAAGAATATTTAGGAAAAAGAAAATATTTTTATAGTGAAGAAGAAAAAGAATCAAAAGTAGGAGTCGCTAACGGATTGGTTTATACCCAATTTGGTGGAGATGCGTCAGCTATTGAAGTTATTTTATATAAGGGAAAAGGTCAGTTAGTATTAACAGGAAGACTTGGAGAAGTAATTAAAGAATCAGCTAATATTGCTTTAAGTTATATAAAAGCTAATTATCAAGCGTTTAATATTGATTATAGTTTATTTGAACAAAATGATATTCATATTCATTTTCCAGAGGGATCAATTATGAAAGAAGGACCGAGTGCAGGAATAACAATTACAACTGCCTTAATCAGCGCTTTTACTAATAAAGTTATTGATAGTAGTTATGGATTTACTGGAGAAATGACTTTAAGAGGACAAGTTATTCCAATAGGTGGTTTAAAAGAAAAAACTATGGGAGCTCATCGTAGTGGAATAAAAAAAGTATTTTTACCAAGTAAAAATAAAAGAGATATCGATGATGTCCCTCAAGAAATAAAAAATAACTTAGAATTTATTTTTGTAGATAATTATATGGAAATAGCTAAGGTATTAAAATTTAGCAAATAAAAAAGCAATTTATAATTGCTTTTTTTATTGCTTGTTATTTTTTTCCAATATTTGAAATACCTTTAAAAGCTTCTAAAACTTCTACTGGCATTGCAAAGAAAATAGTATTTGATTGATCAGAACTCACATCATTAATTGTTTCTAAAGTTCTTAAATGTAAAGCTCCAGGAGCTTCTGATAAAATATGTGCTGCTTCAGCTAAGTTAGCAGCTGCTTCAGCTTCTCCTTCAGATTTTTTAATAACAGCTAGTTTTTCTCTTTCCGCTTCTGCAACACGTGCAATAACTCTTTTCATTTCTTCTGAAAGTGAAATGTCTTTTAGCTCAACATTTTCTACTTTAACTCCCCAATCATCTGTCGCTTTATCAACAATATCTTGGATATTAGCAGAAATTGTTTCTCTTTCACTTAATAATTGATCTAAAGTAACTGTTCCTACAATGTTTCTCATAGTTGTTTGAGCTAATTGACTTACTGCATAAAAATAATTTTCAACTTCAATAATTGCTTTAGAAGCATCGAATAATTTGTAATAAACAACAGCATTTATTTTTACTGAAACATTATCTTTAGTAATAGCATCTTGTTCTGGTACATCTACTACTTTAGTACGAATATCAACCTTTTTGTAAGTTTGAAATATAGGTATTACTAATCTCCATCCAGGTAACATAATACCTGTGAATTTACCAAAAGTAAATTTAACTCCTCTTTCATATTGATCGATTTGTTTAATTGAAGGTAAAATTATAAAAAATAAAATCACTAACAATATACTAATTATTTCCATTTTCATCCTCCTCTTTATCAATAATATCATAAACTATAACACTTATAAAGTGTTTTTTGAAAAATAATATTGTCAATTTAAAATTGTTGTGTTATAATCAATACGCAACTGTTAAAGTTGCAAAGAGGAGAAGGTTTAAAGCCTACAAACCTTTTCAAATGGGGGATTAGCTCAGCTGGCTAGAGCATCTGCCTTGCACGCAGAGGGTCATCGGTTCGAATCCGATATTCTCCACCAAAAAAGAATAAAAAAGAAATAAAATAAGTTTTATTTCTTTTTTTATATAAATAAATTATAAAAACAGTATACTTATTGAAAACAATATGTAATATACAATATATTGAAATTAGTGTATAATTAAAGAAGGTGATGAATATGTCAATTCAATATTATTTACAATATCTATTTATTTTTATTGCTTTAATCATTATTGCTTTAGTTATTATTAAAGCAAGCAAAAAAGACTTTCATATTGAAGCTAATAAATTAGTTGAATATTTAGGTGGTAAAGAAAACATTTTAAATATTGAGGTAAATATGTCGAGATTGAAAGTAACTTTAAATGATGTTAGTAAAGCTAATAAAGAAGCAATTCAAAAGTTAGGAGCTAAAGGTATCGTTGAAGTAGATAATCAATTAAAAATAATTTTTGGTGCAGAAGCCAATAAGTTAAAAAAAGAAATTGAATCATTAAAAAAATAGCTTAAAGCTATTTTTTTGTTATACGATATAAATTATATGAAGGTCGATTGAAGAATCTAAAACTTAATGTAGATGTACCAATACCTCCCGAAATATAAAAGTCTGTATTCTTTATTTTATAATAAGCTTCATTATATTTTTTTGAACCCACTGCATTATAGATGGACCCTAAAAACGGTAACCTTACTTGTCCCTGATGAGAATGTCCTGCTAAAATCAAATCAAAATTAAAGTTTTTAATTTTATCAAAGTAATCCGGAGTATGTAGTAAAAGAATAGTATAAGGGTAATTATTTTCTTCATTATTTAAATGTTCTTCTATTAATGAGTAGTCGGGATTTCCTTCTACTTCAGTTTCAATTCCTCCAATAAAGATTTTATCTTGGTTTGAACTATAAATAATCTCATAATTATTGTTAACATTAATAAAATTGGCTTTATCCATTATTTCAAAATAACTTTTAAAATATGTGTCATGATTACCACGGATATAATATTTTCCTATTTTAGCATTTAAACCACTTAAAGCTTGTTTTAAGAACTTTTCTTGTTTGTCTGTAAGCTTTGTGTGTCTATCAATTAAATCCCCTGTAAAAAAGATAATATCAGGATTTAAATCATTAATATTTTTAATAAGGTAAGTAACTTCATCCTCATCAGTTGTTCTACCATAATGTAGATCAGTAAAATGTACTATTTTTAAACCATCAAAATCATTAGGCAAATTTTTATTGATTACTTTATATTCTTTTACGATTAAGCCACTTGTTCCGATATAACGAGCATATAATAAGATTAAAATTATAATAATTATGATAATAATTATTAGTAAATAAGTTTTTTTCATAAAACACCTCATTTCATTAAGAAGATTGTTATTATTGTAAATAAGTTATGAACAAAATGCATAGAAATAGTTACGAAAATATTTTTAGTTTTAACATAAGCTATTGCAAAGACTGCTCCTAAAATTGCATAAGGAATAATATACAGATAACTTAGTGCACTTGAAGCCATACCTAAAACATGAGCTAAACCAAAGGTTAAGGAACTGATTATAATATATAGAATTTTAAAAGGTATTAGATCATATAAAACTTTTCGATAAATAAATTCTTCAATAATAGGAGCGGTAAAAAGAATTAATGAGGTCATAATAATAGGTATTACATTGATTAAGCCTCTAACCGCCTCTTCGTTTTCTGGTAATTCTACAGGAGTTAAAGAACTAATAATAATATTAGAAATAATCATTAGAACTAAGCCTACTACCCAATAACGAATTGCTAATTCTAAATATTCTTTATATTTATTGTTAAAATCAACTAACATTTTTTTTATTTCATCTTGAAAGAAAAAATAAAGAAAAAGGATAAAAATAAATTGCATTATTAAATAATATAAATAATATAAAATATCAGGCATTGTTTCAATATTGATATTTAACAATATTAAAGGTATAAGTGATAACGATGAATAAGTTACATAAAAAAAGATAATTAATAAAGATTTGCCTATTTTTTTCATATGATTCTCCTTGAATAATATAATTATAACAAAAAAATAGCTTTTTTGTTGAAAAAAACTTGATTACTATGTTATAATTATCAAGACATCAAGAGTGAGAGAAATCTCACTCTTTAAAATTGAAGGAGAAAATATGATTGAAGAAAAAATATTTAAATCATTAGAAGAAAAATTGTTAGAAGTAGAAATAAAATTAGTTGAAGTTTTGTACACAAAAGAATCTGGAGAAAACATTTTACGAATAACAATTGATAAAGATACATTGATTAATATTGATGATTGTCTTTTAGCGACTAAAATTATTAATCCTATCTTAGATAAAGATGATTACATTAAAGAATCATATATTTTAGATGTTTGTTCAATTGAAAAAGGAGGAGAAGAATAACATGGATGGATTAGCATTTATTGCAGCGGTTGATAATATATCAAAAGAAAAAAACATATCTAAAGAAGTTGTTTTTGAAGCTATGGAGTTAGCTTTAGCGACAGCATATAAAAAGAATTTTAATTCTCAAACAAATGTAAAAGTAGAAATTAATCGTGAAACAGGAGATATTAAGGTTTATTCTGTATTAACTGTAGTTGAAAAATTAACAGAAGAATCAGAAGTGGAAAGTGAAGAAGAATTAACAGAAGAAGAGATTGAAGAAAAAAACAAAATTGTTGAAATCGAATTAAAAGATGCCAAAAAAGATTATCCAAAAATAAAAGTTGGAGACATAATCGAAGAAGAAGTAACACCTAAAGATTTTGGAAGAGTAGCTACTTCAACAGCGAAACAAGTAATTATGCAAAAGATTAGAGAAGCTGAAAGAGAAAGTATCATGGCAGAGTTTGATGGTAAACAAGATGAATTAGTTGTAGGGATTGCTTCTCGTGAAGATGCAGTTAATTATTATATTGATTTAGGAAGAACTCATGGTATTTTACCTAAAAAGGATATTATTCCTGGTGAAACAATTGTAATGGGTAATTCTTTAAAAGTTTATATTGATGTAGTTGAAAGCACACCAAAAGGACCAAAGGTTTTACTTTCAAGAACTCATCCCGGTTTTGTAAAAAGATTATTAGAACTTGAAATTCCAGAATTACATGATGGACATATTGTTTTATTTAATTTGGTTAGAGAAGCTGGAAGTAGAACTAAAATAGCTGTTTATTCAGATAACAATCGAATTGATCCTTTAGGTTCTTGTATTGGAGAAAGAGGAGAAAGAATTTCGAAAATATTAAAAGAATTAAAAGGCGAAAAAATAGATGTTATTTTATATGATAAAGATCCTGCACAATTTATTAAAAACGCATTAAGTCCTGCTAAAGATTTATCAGTTTATATTGTAAATGAAGAAAGAAAAGAAGCAGTTGTAGTAGCAGAAGGAGATAATCTTTCTTTAGCAATTGGAAGAAAAGGGCAAAATGTTCGTTTAGCAACTAGATTAACTCATTACAATATTAATATTAAAAATCCTGAAGAAATGGCTGAAGAAGGGATAAATATTAAATTTGAAGAAGGTGAGTAATGAAAAAGATTCCTTATAGAACCTGTATTATTACGAGAGAAAAACATCCTAAAAACGATTTGTTTAGAATTGTTAAAAACAAAGATGGAGAAGTATTTATTGATTTAACTGGAAAAGCAAATGGTCGAGGAGTTTATTTGAAAAAAGATCTAAAGGTAATTGAAAAAGCACGTAATAATAAAAACTTAGATCGTAATTTAGAAATAAAAGTGCCTGAATCGATTTATGAACAATTAATTGATTTAACAAAATAAAGAAAAGAGGTGGCAATTATGATGAGTGTTTTAGAATATGCTAATGACATTGGTAAAACTGTAAAAGCAGTGTTATCAAAATGCCAAGAATTAAAAATCGAGGTATCAACAGAAGAAGACTTATTAACAGAAGAAAATATAGTAGCGTTAGATAATGCTTATATTAATAACGAAGAAACAGAAGAAGAAATAGCAGATGAAGAAGTAGAAGAAATAATTTCTAAAACTAATATTACAGTTGATGATACTGTTAAAGTCCAAAAATTAAAGAAAAAAAGCGAAATTATTCAAGGTAAAGAATTAGCTAATAATAAGAAGAAAATGTACAAAAACAAAGAAAAATTAATGTCTAACAATTTATCTACAGATAATGTTATTTTATTTAAAGAAGGAATGACAGTCAATGACTTAGCTGTTTCCTTAGAAGTTAATGGTGTTGATTTAGTTAAAAAATTAATTACTTTAGGAATGATGGTTAATCTGAATGATAATATAAGTTTTGAAGATGCTTCTATTTTAGTTTTAGATTATCAAAAAGAATTAAAAAGAGAAGAAACTCAAGATGAATCTAATTTTGAAAAATTAGAAATTATCGATGCAGAAGAAGATTTAGAAGAGAGAGCTCCTGTAGTAACAATCATGGGACATGTAGATCATGGTAAAACTACTTTATTAGATACAGTTCGTAAAGCTAATGTAGTTGAAGGAGAAGCAGGTGGAATCACTCAACATATTGGAGCATATCAAGTTAGTTACAATGATAAAAAAATAACTTTTATTGATACTCCAGGACATGCTGCATTTACAGAAATGAGAGCTCGTGGAGCAAGTGTTACTGATATAGTTATTATTATTGTAGCAGCTGATGATGGTGTTATGCCTCAAACAAAAGAAGCTATTGACCATGCTCAAGCAGCTCAAGTTCCACTTATAGTAGCAATTAACAAAATGGATAAACCAGGAGTAAATCCTGATCGAATTATGAATGAATTAGCAAGTTGTGGTTTAACTCCAGAAGAATGGGGTGGAGATACTATCTTTGTTAAGATTTCAGCTAAAACAGGAATGGGTGTTGATGATTTATTAGAAACAATTCTTTTATTAGCAGAAACAAAAAATTTAAAAGCAAATCCTAATCGTTATGCTTTAGGATCTGTAATCGAAGCTAGATTAGATAAGTCTTTAGGACCAGTAGCAACGTTATTGATTCAAAATGGTAGTTTAAGATTAGGTGATCCAATAGTAGTTGGAACATCTTGTGGAAAAATTAGAAGTTTAAAAAATGATAAAGGTGAAGAAATTACAAAGGCTGAACCTTCAATGCCAGTTTTTGTAACAGGATTAAGTTCAATTCCAAGTGCTGGAGATCGTTTTATGGCTTTTGAAAACGAAAAACAAGCTCATCAAATAGCAGCAGAGAGAGAAAACCAAGTTAAAGCTAAAAAATGTTTAGCACCTGATGCTATGAGCTTAGAAGATTTATTTGCAAAAATTCAAGAAGGAACTAAAGAAATAAACATTGTTTTAAAAGCAGATGTTAAAGGAAGCGAAGAAGCAGTAAAAAATTCTTTAGAAAAATTAGATGTAGAGGGTATTAAAGTTAAAGTTGTTCGTAGCGGAACTGGAACTATAACTGAATCAGATATAGTTTTAGCAAGTGCATCTAACGCAATTATTATTGGATTTAATGTTCGTCCAAACAATGCAACTTTAGAAATAGCTAAGAATCATTGTGTTGAAATGAGATTGTATAATATTATTTATAAAGTAGTAGAAGATTTAGAAGCAGCTATGAAAGGAATGTTAGATCCCGAATATGAAGAAAAAGTATTGGGGCAAGCAGAAGTTAGACAAATATTTAAATTTTCAAAAACTGGTACAATTGCAGGTAGTTATGTATTATCTGGATTATTAAAAGCTGATTCTAAAGCTCGTATTATTAGAGATGGAATTGTTATTTATGACGGAGAAATCAATAGTATTCAAAGAGAAAAGAATTCAGTAAAAGAAATAAAATCTGGTTTTGAGTGTGGTATAACAATTGAAAACTATAATGACATTAAAGAAAAAGATGTTATTGAAGCTTATGAAATGGTGGAATTAAAAAAATAATGAATGAGATAAGAACAAAAAAAATAGCTAGTGCTCTTCATCGAGAAATTAGTGATATTATTGCTACTGAAACTAGAGATGAAGATTTAAAAATGGTTACGATAACTGATTTAAAATTAGCTAATGATTTAAGTTATGCCAAAATTTATTTTACGACTATATTTACTAACAAAAAGGATAAAGTACTATTAGATTTAAACAATGCTAAAGGTTTTATTAAAAGTGAATTATGTAAAAGAAAATTAGAAATTAGAACGATACCAGAATTAGAATTTATATATGATACTTCTTTAGAATATGCTAATAATATTGAAAAAATATTAAAAGAAATTAAAGAAAACCAATAAAAAGCAAGATTTATCTTGTTTTTTTTATTAAAGACTTGATTTTTTTAAAAAAATGAGTATTATATAGGCAACTAAGGAAAAGGGGGTTTTCTTAATGGGAAATGTTTCTGATAAAATAAAAAAATATATGGAAGTAAAAAAATTAACTTTATATTTAAGTGATTATCCAATAGAATTTTCAAATACTATAATTAGAGAATTCTATAATCTTAATTTAACAGCAAGAGAGGCAATGACACTTATTCCGGATTTTTCTCTTGTAAATCATGAAAAAGAAATTTTTGCTAATCAAAAAATGAAACAAGATATGGCTAGCGCACTTTTAGCAATAGAATTTATGAAAAATGGTAAAGAAATAAAAAGAGCAACTTTAGAACCAATTGATTGGTTTTATCAAAATGAAAAAAACAAAGAGGAAGAAAAATTTAAAAGATTTTATTGTTTTTCTAAAAAAGAATTCGCTTTATCAGTTTGTTATCATAATTTAGATAACGAATTAGAATTTTTAAAAAAGAGCAACAAAATTATTAACAACTTAGAACAAATAGACGATAAAATTTCAAATATCATTTTTGAAAAATATGTAAAAGAAACTAAATTTAGAACGTTAGAAGATATGATACAAAGAGAAGAAATTAAACAAAAACAATTATTTGAAGAATTAAATTTATTAGAAAAGGAAGCAATAAGTTCTAGAAGTAGACTGTTAATTGTACATGACATAGAAGATAGTGAAAAAAATTTATTTGAGCTTGGTGCTCAAAAAGAATTGGTTTTATCTGCAATTGATAAATTAAAAAAAATAATAGAATTAGAAACAATCAAACAAGAAGAATTGTTATCTCTATTGGATTTAAATAGTAAACGTCATTTAAATAATTTAAAACAAGAAAAAAAGGATATTGAGGAAGACTTAAAAAAAGAACAATATTATTATCTTAATTTTCGATTAAAACATACGTTAGATCTTTATATTTACTCAACAACTTCTTCACCTGAAGAAAAAAAGAAATATGAAGAGATTATTCGTAACAAAGAACAAGAAGCATTAAAATATTCTCAAGATCCTGAATATAAAGGTGAGTGTTATAGATATAAGAAATAAAGTAAAACTTTATTTCTTTTTTTTATTAAGTTATAATAAAACAGGTGAGTTAAATGAATGGAATAATAATTATTGATAAAGAAAAAGGAGTTACTAGTCGTGATGTTGTTAATATTGCTAGTAAAAAATTAAACACAAAAAAAATAGGTCATACAGGAACTTTAGATCCGATTGCAACAGGAGTATTAGTATTATGCATTGGGAAAGCTACAAAGATTAGCGAATTAATAACTAGTTATGATAAAACTTATTTAGCAACTATAAAATTGGGGATTGAAACAAACACATTAGATATTACAGGGGAAACTATTAAGGAACGAGAAGCACCATTATTAACAGAAAAAAAGATATCAGAAGTTTTAGATTCATTTTTAGGAGTTACTGAACAAGAAGTTCCTAGTTATAGTGCAGTAAAAATTAAAGGTAAAAAATTATATGAGTATGCAAGAAACAATATAGAAATAGAACTTCCTAAACGAAAGATTGAGGTTTATAATATAAAATTAATTGATTATAAAAATAATTTAATTACTTTTCAAGTTAAAGTATCAAAAGGCACTTATATTAGAAGTTTAATTAAAGATATTTGTCTAAAATTAAAAACAATTGGAACGATGAGCGATTTAAGAAGACTAACTCAAGGAGATTTTTTAATTGAGCAAGCTATAAAGATTGAAGAACTTGATGATAAAACTAAGCTTATTAGTATTAATGAAGCATTAAAAGAGATTCAATTTGAAGAAGTTTTTGGAGAAAAAGAAGCAGCAATTAAGAATGGCAAAATAATGGAAAAAGATTTTTCTGGTGATTTAATTAAGTATCTTAATCAATCTGGAGAAGTTATAGCTATTTATAAAACTTATTTAAAAGATAAAACTAAAATAAAACCATACAAAACATTTTAATCACTTGCTTTATTTATTAAATTGTTATATATTATATGTGTTACCAAATCTTGGTTTAAGCTTACTCCAAACTTTTACGAAGATTTAGGTGGATTAAATTATAAGGAGGAAGAAAAATGGCTTTAAATAAAGAAATCAAAGAAAAACTTATTAAAGAGTTTGCTAAATCAAAAGAAGATACAGGCTCAGCAGAAGTTCAAATCGCAATCTTAACAAAAGAAATTGAAGATTTAACAGAACATTTAAAGAAACATATTCATGATTTCCACTCAAAAAGAGGGTTATTAATGAAAGTTGGAAAACGTCGTAGTTTATTAAATTATTTAATTAAAAACGATGTAAAAAGTTATAGAGAATTAATCAAAAAATTAAACATAAGAAAGTAGGCACTGTTTTTTAGTGTCTTTTTTTATAAAGGAGAGAGTTATGACAAAAAAAATATTTAAATTAAATTTTCGTGGAAGAGAATTAACAGTTGAAAATGGTGAATTAGCTAAACAAGCTAATGGATCAGTTTTAGTTAGATATGGAGATACAGTTGTTTTATCGACAGCTGTTGTTTCAAAAACTGCTAATGTTTTATCTGATTTTTTTCCATTGATGGTTTTATATCAAGAAAAATTTTATTCAGTAGGAAAAATACCGGGTGGTTTTATTAAGAGAGAGTCAAGACCAACAGAAAATGCAACTTTAGCAGCGAGAATGATTGATCGTCCTATGAGACCTTTGTTTCCTGAAAATTTTAGAAATGAAGTTCAAATAGTAAATACTGTTTTATCAGTAGATCAAGATAATGTTCCAGAAATGACTGCATTGTTTGGATCATCACTTTGTACTTGTATTAGTGAGATTCCTTTTTATGGCCCTGTAGCGAGCGTTAAAGTAGGAAGAGTAGATGGTAAATTTATCATTAACCCAACTGCTAAAGAAGTTGAATTGTCTGATATCGATTTAACTGTAGCAGGAACAAAAGAAGCTATTAACATGGTTGAAGCTTCATCTAAAGAAGCTAGTGAAGAAGATATGTTAGAAGCTTTAATGTTTGGACATGAAGCAATTAAAGAATTAATATCTTTTCAAGAAGAAATTATTGCTGAAATTGGTAAAGAAAAGATGGAATACAATGTTTTAGAAATTTCTGAAGATTTAAAATCAGAAATTAGAGATTTAATAACAGACAATTTAAATAAAGCAATGAGAATTAGTGAAAAATTAGAAAAATATAACGCTATAGAAAAAATCAAAGAAGAATTAGTTGAAAAATATACAGAAGAAAACAAATCATTAACAGAAAAAGAATTAATAGAATTATTAACAAAAGTTAAACTAGTTTTTTCTTCATTAGAGTATGAAATTTTCAGAAAAATTGTTGTTCAAGAAAAACAAAGAGCTGATGGTAGAAAAATGACTGAAATCAGACCTTTATCAACAGCTATTGATTTATTACCAAGAGCACATGGTTCAGCATTGTTTACTAGAGGTGAAACTCAAAGTTTATCTGTAGTAACTTTAGGAGCATTAGGAGAACATCAAATATTAGATGGTTTAGGTTTAGAAGCAGAAAAAAGATTTATGCTTCACTATAATTTCCCAGCTTTCTCAGTAGGAGAAACAGGACGATATGGAGCGCCAGGAAGAAGAGAAGTTGGACATGGAGCTTTAGGAGAAAAAGCATTACTTCAAGTAATTCCTAACGAAGAAGCTTTTCCTTATACAATTAGAGTTGTATCTGAAACTTTAGAAAGTAATGGTTCATCTTCACAAGCTAGTATTTGTGCTGGATGTATGGCTTTAATGGCAGCAGGAGTTCCAATTAAAGCTCCTGTAGCAGGCATTGCTATGGGATTAATTACAGATAATAAAGATTATACTATTTTAACTGATATTCAAGGTTTAGAAGATCATTTAGGAGATATGGATTTTAAAGTAGCAGGAACAAAATCAGGTATTTGTGCTTTACAAATGGATATTAAAATTAAAGGAATAACTAAACAAATCTTAAAAGAAGCATTAGAACAAGCTAAAACAGCACGTTATGAAATTTTAGATGTTATTACTAAACAAATTTCTCAACCAAGAGAACAAGTTAGTCAATATGCACCAAAATCAATGATATTTAGTATTAATCCAAGCCGAATTAAAGAAGTTATTGGTCGTGGTGGAGAAATGATTACTAAAATTATTTTAGAGGCTTCTAATGTTAATCTTGTTTCTGATATTAATGCTGTAAAAGTTGATATTGAAGATAGTGGTAGAGTAATTGTTTATCATACGAATCAAGAAGTTATCGATAAGACAGTTCAAATGATTAAAGATATTGTACGTGAAGTAGAAGATGGTAAAATTTATTCTGCAAAAGTAGTAAAAATAGAAGACTTTGGATGTTTTGTTGAATTGTGGCCAGGATGTGAAGGAATGGTTCATGTTTCTCAATTAGCTAAAGAAAGAGTTAACAAAGTTGAAGACGTTGTTAAATTAGGAGATGAGATTCTTGTTAAATCTTTAGGATATGATAAAAAAGGTAGACTTTCTTTATCAAGAAAAGATGCTATTATAACTGAAGATAAATAATTAAATATAAAAGCGGGGGGGCTTTTAAATGAAAGAAATTACAAATGTTAATTTTGAAGATTATGAAGAATATATTAAAGAATCTTTTATTAAAGATGATAAACCTTTAATAGATGAAATAAGTTCTCATTTTAAAAAAATAGAGAAACAATATCCTAAAAATTATAAAGATTTATTATATTGTTTTTTATTAAAAGTATCTGGTAATTTAAAAAGACAAGAACCAAATATAAAAACAGTTCAAAAAGAACTGTTAGTTTGTGTTGATAAATCATTAAATGATTCTTTACCCGATATTTTAGGCTATTATGAAAAAGAATTTTTTGAAGAAATAATTAATTATTCAAATTTAACTGAATCAGAAAAATTAGAATCATATACTTATTCGTTATTTTCAGAATTAAGCTTATCATTAAAAGATAATCCTTATTTAAAAGGTGATAAAAATTTAGATATGTTATTTAATAATAACTCATCATTTTATTTTAATTTTACTTTTAAAATAAAGAATTCACTAGAAGATAGTTCTGATCAAGAGAGAATGTTTATTATTTTCCTTGATAAATTAAAAGAACATAATTTTGCTTTTTTCAAATCTTTTATTGATGATATGCTTACAGAATATATAAAAACTAAACAATACGAAATGAATAGGAAACAAGTGGATAAAATTTTAAAATATATACCTGCTTTCAATTTGGAAAAAGTATATGATTTAATTTTGAAAGATCCCCAATCTATTATTGAAGTTGTAAAAAACTTTTTGTTTTTCCAAGAAAAATCAGAAAATGATCAACCTAAAGATAAAGATATAAG
>JAAZBI010000002.1 GCA_012513875.1 Mollicutes bacterium | reverse complement strand
TACATCTATCTAAAGTCTCTCAAAAGAAAAACATTGAAGAGACATATAAAAAGTATAAAAAGATAATCTTTGTTAGTCAAGATGCCCTAAAGGGATTTAATAGTATCTTTAAAATTAAAAATAAAAAACTAGTTATAAATAATTATATTAATGCTAAAAGAGTAATCAATGTTTCAAAAGAAAAAGTTGATTTTAAAGTAGACACAAAAATACCTTCATTCATTAGTGTATGTCGTTTAGTAAAAGCTAAAGGGGTTGATCGTCTTTTATTAGCGTCTAAAAAGTTAATAAATGATGGTTATAATCATAAAATATATATTATTGGTGATGGCCCTCTAAAGCCTCAATTAGTTAAATTAATTGATACCTTAGAAATGAGTGATAACTTCATACTGTTAGGTCAAAAGAGTAATCCTTATTCTTATGTTAAAAAAGTTAAAAACTTTGTTTTAGTGTCCCTTTATGAAGGCTATCCAACAGTAATAGTAGAAGCAATGATCTTAGATAGAATGATTATTTCAACTAATACAGGGGCAAGAGAAATATTAAACAATTATGATAATAAATTAATTGTTGATAATGATTTTATGGGTATTTATAATGGCCTAAAAAAAGTTATAACTAATAAATATAAAATAAAAACAACCAAACAAAAAAAATATAATAGTGATAAAATAATAGAAGAGATTAAAACAATTCTATAGGAGGTAATTATGAAGATTTCAGTTCTTACTCCAACTTATAATAGAGGTTATACACTTCCTAATCTATATAACAGTTTAATAAAAAACAAAATGGATTGTCCTGATTTCGAATGGTTAATTATGGATGATGGATCAAATGATAATACAGAGGTCCTAGTTAATGAATGGATCAAAGAAAATGCCATTAATATAAGATACTTTAAGCAACCAAATCAAGGTAAGATGGTTGCTTTAAATAATCTATTACAATATATTAAAGGTGAGATAGAGATAGAATGCGATTCAGATGATTACTTTACGGATGATTGTTTTAGAAATGTCTTAGAAAAATGGGAAGAAATAAAAGATGATGATACTATTTATGGATTAGCATTTCCAAGAATTACCAAAGAAGGAAAAATAATTGGAAGTCCTTTTAAAAGGGAAGGCAAAGTATCTCGCATCTTTGATATGTATTTCAAAGATGGAGTAACAGGTGATAAGACCTTAGCTTTTAAAAGCAACATTAGAAAGCAATTTAAACATAAGCTAGAAAATGGTGAGAGATTTGCTACCGAAGGTAGAATGTATCACGAAATGGATTTACAATACAGGGGTTTAAAATGTTTCAATATTCCAGCTGTTGTATGTGAATACTTAGGTGATGGTTATACAAAAAATATAATAGAAGTATTTAAAAAAAATCCTTATGCTCATTACTATTATTATTTAGAAATGTTTAAATTTAATTTTAGTGGAGTACCACTAAAATATAGAATACACATTTTAAAACATTACATATTATTTAGTTATTTAACCAGACAAAAAAAGAAACAAGTAATAAAAAACACAACGGGTTTAATAAACAAATTATTAGTCATATTATTTGTTATCCCAGGATATGCTAAAACTAAGAAGAAGTTCGGCCAATAAAATGGCCTTATTTGCTTTTATAATATAATAATATATGTTATTATTAAGTGGTAATAGTTAGGAGATTTGAGATGGAAAAAACAGTAAAAGAAGCTATAATAGTTAAGAACGTTTATAAAGATTTCAAACTTTTTTATGATAAAGCTAATACATTAAAAGAAAAAATATTATTCTTTAAAAAAAGTAATAAACCAGATGTTTTACATATTTTAAAAGATATTGATTTGGTAATTAATAAAGGTGAAACAGTAGCGCTTATTGGGGTTAATGGTTCTGGCAAATCAACTCTTTTAAAATTGATGACTAAAATAATTTATCCTAACAAAGGTAAAATAATAACTAATGGTAAGCTAACTTCATTGTTAGAGCTAGGAGCAGGATTTCATCCTGATTTTTCTGGCCGTGAAAACATATATTTTAATGCTTCTATTTTTGGACTAACCAGAAAAGAAATAGATGCCAGAGTTCCAGAAATTATTAAATTTTCAGAATTAGAAGAATTCATTGATAATCCAGTTCGAACATATTCATCAGGAATGTATATGAGACTGGCTTTTTCAGTTGCAATAAATGTTGATGCTGATATCTTATTAATAGATGAAATACTTGCAGTGGGAGATCAACATTTTCAAGATCGTTGTTATGAAAAAATGGCAGAACTTAAAACGTCTGGAAAGACGATTGTCTTAGTTACACATTCGATGGATGCTGTTAACAAGTTTTGTGATCGCGCTATATGGCTTTATGAAGGTCGTGTTAAAATGGATGGCCCTTCAGCAGAAGTGACAAAAGAATATTTGAAGATTTGTGGGTGAAAAAAATGAAATTATTTAAAGACTTATACCAGTATAGAGAACTTTTAAAGACAAATATCCAAAAAGAGATAAGAGGTAAATATAAAGGCGCTTGGTTAGGCGTGGTTTGGTCATACCTGAATCCTTTATTAATGCTGGTTGTATATTCTGTTGTTTTTTCAAAAATAATGAAAATTCAAATACCTAATTATACAATGTTTTTGTTCACAGCTTTAATTCCTTGGACATTTTTTACTCAGACTGTTTCTCAAGGAGCTTTCTCAGTTGTTGCGAATGGTAGCATTTTAAAAAAGGTTTATTTTCCAAGAGAAATTATACCGATATCAATTGTAACAAGTAATGTTATCACATTTTTAATTTCTTGTATTATTATGTTGTTCTTTATATTTGTGACTGGCCTAGGAGTTAGTTGGTATATTTTGCTTTTTCCAGTTGTATTAATTTCCCAATATGTTTTATTGTTAGGGATAACATTTATTTTATCTTCTGTCACTGTATATATAAGAGATCTCGAACATATAATCACAGTCTTACTAATGGTGATGTTTTATGGGACACCAATCGTTTATTCAATGGATATGGTTCCAGCATCTATGAAAGCAATATTGTTGTTAAATCCTATGACTCCAATTATAAATTCGTATAGAGATATACTTTTTTATAAACAAATGCCCAACTTAAAAGATTTAGCATTAATAATTATAGTTGCAATAGTTTTATTCAATATTGGTTTAGTAATATTTAGAAAATTAGAAAGAAATTTTGCAGAAGAATTATAAAAGTTGAAGGGTGGTAAAATATGAAAGGAATTATCTTAGCTGGTGGAAAAGGAACCCGCTTATATCCTATGACAATTGCTGTATCAAAGCAACTATTACCGATTTATGATAAACCAATGATATATTATCCTTTATCTGTTTTAATGTTGGCCGGAATTAAAGAAATAATGATTATTTCTACGCCAACCGATATTTCCCAATATGAAAAGTTATTGGGTGATGGTAGTAAAATTGGTGTTAAATTTGAATATAAAGTTCAAACTGAGCCTAGAGGTTTAGCTGATGCTTTTATTTTAGGTGAAGATTTTATTGGTAAGGATTCTGTATGTTTAATATTGGGAGATAATATCTTTCATGGTGGTGGAATTAGCATTGCTATAAAAGAAGCTATCAGCAATAAAAAAGGAGCAACAATTTTTGGCTATCCAGTAAAAAACCCAAAGGAATTTGGTGTTGTTGAATTTGACAAAAGCATGAATGCAATTTCAATTGAAGAAAAACCAGAAGATCCAAAATCTCAATACGCTGTTCCCGGATTGTATTTTTATGATAATGAAGTTATTAATATTGCAAAAAATGTTAAGCCTTCAAATAGAGGCGAAATAGAAATAACAGCAGTAAATAATGAATATTTAAAAAGAAAGCAATTAAAAGTTGTAACATTAGGTAGGGGTATGGCATGGCTAGATACCGGCACTCCAAAAGGGATGAATCAAGCTAGTTCATTTGTTGAATCAATTCAATCTACTCAAGGTTATTATGTAGCTTGTATAGAAGAAATAGCTTTTACACAAGGCTTTATTGATATTGATGAATTAAACAAAAATGGAGAAGAATTAAAAGCGACTGATTATGGTAAATATATTTTATCAATTTGTGAAGAGGAAAAAATTAAAATTAAGGGGATGAAATAATATGAAAATATTAGTAACAGGCGGAGCTGGATTTATCGGTAGTAATTTTTTGCATTATGAAGTAAACAATTATCCAGATGATCAGTTTGTATGTTTGGATTCATTAACATATGCAGGAAACTATAATAATTTGAAAACAATTGAAAATAAAAGTAATTTTAAATTTGTTAAAGGTGATATTACTGATGCTGAATTTGTTGATAATTTGTTTAAAGAAGAGCATTTTGATATTGTAATAAATTTTGCGGCTGAAAGTCATGTTGATAATTCTATTAAAAATCCAGGTATATTTTTAACAACAAATATTATTGGTACACAAGTTTTAATGGATGCATCTAGAAAATATGAGGTTAAAAGATATCATCAAGTTTCTACTGATGAAGTATATGGTGATTTACCACTAGATAGACCAGATTTATTATTCACTGAAGATACTCCAATCCATACTTCAAGCCCTTATTCTGCATCAAAAGCAAGCGCAGATTTGCTTGTTATGGCATATTATCGTACATTTAAATTGCCTGCCACAATTTCAAGATGTTCAAATAATTATGGAGCATATCAGTTTCCAGAAAAATTGATACCAGTTGTTATTAGCAAAGCTTTGAATGATGAAAATATTCCGGTTTATGGAAAAGGCGAAAATGTTAGAGACTGGATTCATGTTCATGATCATAACGTTGGTGTTGACTTAATTGTTAGAAATGGTAGAATTGGTGAAGTTTACAACCTTGGGGGACATGCCGAAAGAACTAATTTAGAAGTTGTTAAAACAATTTTGAAACAATTAGGCAAACCAGAGTCATTAATTACTTATGTAACTGATCGCCCAGGGCATGACATGAGATATGCAATTGATTCAACTAAATCTGAAAATGAATTAGCATGGAATAGAACTTATTCTTTTGAGGATGGAATGAAAGAAACTATTGATTGGTATGTAAATAATATTGATTGGATTGACAATATTAAAAATGGAAATTATAAAGAAGCATACAAAAAATAACTACGGAGGATAGATAAATTATGATAAATGTAACAAAGAGTTTTTTGCCACCAATAGAGGAATATGAAGAGTATCTTAAAAAAATTTGGGACAAGGTTTATTTAACTAATCAAGGACCGTTATTAAGAGAATTAGAAACAAAATTAAAACAATTTTTGAATGTGGAAAATTTCCACGTTGTTACAAATGGAACTGTTGCATTACAATTAGCGATAAATGCATTGGATATTACAGATGGAGAGATAATTACTACACCATTTTCATTTGTAGCAACCACAACAACAATAATGTGGGAAAGATGTACACCTGTTTTTGTTGATATTGAGCCTGATAATTTTTGCATTGATCCAGAAAAAATTGAAGCAGCTATTACTGATAATACAAAAGCTATTTTAGCTGTTCACGTTTTTGGATATCCATGTGATGTTGATAAAATACAAGAAATAGCAGACCGCCATAATTTGAAAGTAATTTATGATGCTGCTCATGCTTTTGCAGTTACATATAATGGAAAATCATTGCTTTCTTATGGTGATATTTCAACTTGTAGTTTTCATGCTACAAAGGTATTTCATACAGTTGAGGGTGGAGCTTGCATAGTTAAAGATAAATATGTTAGTGATAAGATAGAATTGACGAAGCGCTTTGGTTTTAATGTAGATGATTATCAAGAAGTTGGAATTAATGCTAAAAATTCGGAATTTCATGCCGCCATGGGACTAGCGAATTTGAAATATATAAAAGAAGTAATTGAGGAAAGAAAAAGAGTTACAGATTTATATGATGAATTATTAAAAGGATTTGTTCAAAGACCAAAAAATGTTGATAATCTTGAATATAATTATGCATATTACCCAGTAATTTTTAATAGTGAGAGAGATTTGCTGGATGTTATTAATTCTTTGAAAAAGGAAGAAATATCAGCTAGAAGATACTTTTATCCATCATTGAATAAGTTGCCATATTTGAAAGCACAATATGATTGCCCAATTTCAGAAGATATTTCATCTAGAATTGCTTGTTTACCTCTTTATCCTGATTTATCAAATGAAGATGTAATTTTAATTTGCAATATAGTGAAAAAAACTTTAAGAGAGAAAGAAGATTATTGTTTGACGAAAAATAAGTAATAATTATATAGGAGGTAATATTATGAAAGTAGAAATACCAATAATGTTTTGTTTTGATAACAATTATGTAATACCGGCAGCTGTCGCGTTTTATTCATTGCTAGAAAATGCTAATAAAAACTTTAATTACAAACTTTATGTTTTACATTCTGATATAACTTTAGATCATCAAGGAAAACTTAATGAAACAATCAAGAAGTTTTCAGACTTTTCTTCGTTAGAATTTATTGATATGTCTAATCGTTTTGATGATTTATGGCAACAGATAAAAACGAAAGGTCATTTTTCAAAGGAAGTTATGTACAAAGTACTTGTTGCTTCTATTTTTCCTCAATATGATAAAATCATTATTTCAGATGTTGACGTGGTATTTTTAAATGATATTTCAAAAAGTTATACAGATTTTGAAGTAAAAGAAGATTATTATTTAGCTGGTGTACAGGCAGTAGGAAAAATTATGCATTATATGGATAATTATAGTCCTGTTTTCAGTGATGAGGAAATTAAAAAATTAAGTGCTTTTTGTGGAGGATATATTGTTTTCAATTTAAAAAAATTAAGAGAAGATAAGATGGAAGAAAAATTTATTGAATGCTTTAAAAAAGATGGTTATAGAATTAACCAGATGGAACAGGATGTTTTAAATTTATGCTGTTATCCAAAAACTAAAAAACTTCATTTAAAATATGTTGCCTGTTCGTATATTTGGGATTACTATAGAGAAGATTCGGATTTTGATAATGATCAAAATTATTCAAGAAAAGAATTAGAAGAATCAATGAAAAACACTGTACAGTTACATTATGCAACTAGCATAAAGCCTTGGAAAAACCCTGATTGTACGAAAGCCGATGAATGGTTCAAGTATATTGTAAAAACGCCTCTTTTAAATGAGTATTTAAAAACCCTTTCAAATAATTTGTATATTTCAAAGCGAAAAGCCGAAAAGCAAGACTTAATTAATGTAAATAAAAAAGGATTAATGTATAGATTATTGAGATATATAAAAAGAAATCCTCTGTTTTTATTTAATAGTGGATTTTATAAAAAAATTTTAAAAAAGTTACAAGTGAGATTTTATGTATTAAAAAGAGACAGGATACTTTACATATTTGATGATGTTTTTCCTTGTAGTCTATCCCCATTCAGGTATGAAGAATACATGTCTTATTTTAATTATTTTAAGCATGTAAATTGTTTAACTACTGGATTTAGTTTGAGTGCCTTGAATGAAAAAAATAGTGTTGTAAAAGTAATTGAAAATTTCACTAATCAGTATCCTAAATTTAAAAAAAATTTTTATGTTTTACCATTTAAGAATGAAGTTTATTCACAAAGCTTTTTTGATAATATGAATATATATAAAAAACGTTTAGCTATCATTACATTTGTTAATAATATGCAAACAAAAGATATTGATAACATTACATTTTTAAATGATGCTAAGATCCCCTTTATATTTACTTTATATCCTGGTGGTGGCTTTGATATGAATGATAATGCTTGTATAAAAAAGTTAAAGAGAATTTTTTCTTCTAATATGTTTAGAAAGGTTGTTGTTACTCAACATATTACTAAAAAGTTTCTACTAGAAAATAATTTTTGTAAGGAAGAAGATATATGCTTCATACCTGGTATTGTTACTCCAAGAGAACTACTTAACATTAATATAAATCAAAAAATACATTATGGTGGCAATGATAAAAGTAATTTGGATATATGCTTTGTTGCTCATAAGTATACACGAAATGGTGCCGATAAAGGATATGATAAGTTTATTGAAGTAGCAAAGAAACTATCAAAAAAATATTCTAATATATATTTTCATGTTGTTGGTTCGTTTGATGAAAAAGTTATTGATATTACTGAAATTAAAGATAGAATAAAATTCTATGGTATTAGAAAAACGGAATGGTTTAAAGATTTTTATAAAGATAAGGATATTATTATTTCTGCAAATATACCATATGTTCTTGGTAAGGGTAAATTTGATGGGTTTCCAACGGGATCATGCACTGAGGCAATGCTAAATGAAGTAGCCCTTTTTGCCACAGACGAATTAAATCAAAATATATTTTTAAAAGATGGAGAAGACTTCGTAAAAATTAAGCCATCAATTAGTGATATATATAAGAAGATTATTTATTTTTATGATAATCCAAAAAAATTGTCAAAATTAGCAAAAGAAGGTTACAAGGTAGTTAATGAAAAATATTCTACAAGTAATCAAGTGAAAAAAAGAATTCGATTGATTGAAAGTCAATTTGAGAAAGAAAAATAAAGTACTAAAATATAATTTTATTTTTATATTGTTACGTATATTAACACAGCTAACCATAATGGCAACTATTTTGAGAATTGCCTTATATTGAAAATAAAATTGAAAGGAGTGATTTGAAATGAACAGTTTTTATACTATTGAGGAATTAAAACAGTTGGGACTAAAGTCTTTTGGTACTGATGTATTGATTAGTAAAAAAGTTAGTATATATGGAGCTTCAAAAATGTCTTTAGGCAATAATGTTCGTATTGATGATTTTTGTATTTTGTCAGGTGATATACAGATAGGAAACTATGTACATATTTCAGCATATTGTGCCTTATATGGGAAAGATGGGATAAGAATAGGTGATTACTGTGGTTGCTCAGCTCGATGCACTTTATACAGTGCGTCTGATGACTTTTCAGGTGAATATATGATAAGTCCGCTTGTTCCCAAAGAGTATACTAATGTTCAGGGAGGTCCAATTAAATTTGAAAACTTTGTTCAATTAGGGGCAAATTCAATCGTTATGCCTAGTGTAACGATTGAAGAGGGAACAGCGACAGGGACGTTTACGTTTGTAAATAAAAGTCTTAACTCTTGGACTATATATGCTGGTATTCCTGCAAAAAAAATTAAAGAAAGAAGTAAAAACATGCTTATTTTATCAAAAAAAATTGAAGGTAGTAAAAATGAAAACTAAATTGACAATTATTACAACCACATATAATCAGGAAAAATATATTAAGAGTGCATTAGATGGTTTTGTTATGCAAAAGACCAATTTTCCTTTTATTGCTTACATTAGTGATGACTGTTCAACGGATTCAACGGTGAAAATTTTGAAGGAATATGCAAAAAAGCATCCTGATATTATAAAACCAATATTCAACAAAAAAAATGTTGGACCAATGGATAATTTTATTAATACTCTTTCTTTAGCGGAAACGGAGTATGTGGCCTTGTGTGATGGTGATGATTACTGGACAGATAGTGAAAAATTACAAAAACAGGTTGACTTTTTAGATCATCATAAAGACTATTCAGTTTGTTTTCATAAAACTAATATCTTTTTTGAGGACAAAAGTAAGCCTGAGGAAATATATCCCAAAGATTTTAAAGAGACTAGTACATTAGATGATCTTCTAAAAGAATCTTTTATTCCTACTAATACAGTTGTGTATCGCTGGAGATTTAACAAAAAGGAGAACTTAAAAGATATATTTCCACAAAATATAGTTCCAGGAGATTATTATATTCATTTACTTCATGCTGAAAAAGGGAAAATAGGTTTTATTAATGAAGTAATGTCTTGCTATAGGAGACATGCTGGTGGAATGTGGTGGTTAACTTCACAAATTAATGGGCAAGATGAATTTAACTTAAAATATGGTAGTAAGTATATAAGCTTTTTTGAAAATGTGGAACAGCATTTTAATCTTTCTCCAGAAACATTTGATAGTCAGAAATCATACCTAGCACATAATACAATAAGGTGCTATTTAGCTAAAAATAATTTTCAAGCTTTGGTAGATTTTAAAAAAGCACATAACGATTTATATGAAAAACACATAAATGATTTCAATTACTTATCATCATATCAGGAATTTTCTAAATTTAAAAAAGCAATTTATTTGATGTTAACAGATAGTAAACAGTTTAAGAATAAAATCAAAGAAAAAATATCAGCGTTTAAGCATAAATTTAAATAATTTTGAAGTTTGAATATAGTTTGTTTTTAATAAATAGTATTGTTAAATTAAAAAAAGAAAAAAGAAATTATTATGACTATCTTAAAAAGATTAGACTTGGTTTAATCTTTTTTCTTTTGATGATATACTTATATAGTAAGAGGAGGATGAAACGTGAAAATATTAGTTATAGGAGGAGCAGGCTATATTGGTAGTCATGCTGTTTATGAACTTATTAGAGATAATAATGAAGTTGTTGTTATGGATAATTTATCAACAGGAGATCGTAATTTTGTTCATAGGGACGCTAAATTTTATTTAGGAGATATAACAAAGAAAGAAGATTTAGTTGAAGTATTTAGAATTGAATGTGCAATTAAACCATTTGATGTGGTAATGCATTTTGCGGCTAAATTAATTGTTCCAGAAAGTATGAAAATGCCTTTAGAATATTACCATAATAATGTTGAGGGTGTTAGATTAATGCTAGAGGTTATGACAGAATTTAATATTAGAAATGTAGTGTTTTCATCGACAGCTGCAGTCTACGGAAATCCTACTAAATATATTTGTGAGGAAGATGATTATACTTTGCCAATAAATCCTTATGGAGATAGTAAATTAGCTAGTGAGCGCATGATTAAATGGGTGTGTAGCGCATTTAATATGAATTATTGTATTTTTAGATATTTTAATGTAGCTGGAGCTGATGAATCTCTTGAAATAGGATTAAATAAAAATAATTTAACTCATTTAATTCCTATTGCTGTTCAAACTGCACTTGGAATTAAAGATAAAATGAAAGTATTTGGAGATGATTATGATACTGTTGACGGGACATGTGTAAGAGATTATATTCATGTATCTGATTTAGCTATAGCTCATGTTTTAGGAGCTAAATATATATTGAATAATAATAAATCAATTTTAGTTAATTTGGGTTCTAATGATGGCTATTCAGTTAAACAAATAATTGATGAAGTTGAAAAATATGCTCATGTAAATTATGAAATAGTTTCTAGAAGAGAAGGAGATCCAGCTAAGTTGATTGCTTCTAATGATCGCGCTAAGAGTATATTAGGATGGATTCCAAAATATGGAATTGATGATATTATTAGAACGGATATTGAATATAGAAAAACCTTAATTAATAACAAGTAAATCTATACAGTTTGGGGGGGATAAATTATATGAGTTTAAATGATTCACAGAAATATAATGACAAAAAACAAATAAGTGATTATGAAAAAAGTTAAAGAGTTTCTTGGTAGACCTCTTACTATAAATGAAAAATGTAATATTAGGTATTTTTTATATTTAATATATTTGTTTGAAGAACTTGGTTATGATGAGAGTATTAAAAATTAATATTTGAAAGCTGTTAAGCTGTTAAGACATTATGAGAAGATATATGAGAGTAATATAAATAGAACGCTTATTCTTACTATTGTTGTTACATTTTTATCATGTGCTATAGTAATTAGTAAAACTCATGCAGATGATTCTTATATAATGTCATCTATATTAGTTTTAGTTTTTGCTACAACTGGCGGAGTAATGGGCGGTGTAGCTCTTAAATCTTTAACTAAAAAATATGAACATGGTAAGGAATGCTTAATGGATGAGATAAAAGAAGCTTGTCCTCAATTTTATATTATTGAAAATGCAAAACAAAAATCATTAAGATATTTTTAAAATAATATTTATTATGATAGTTAATTAATACCTATGTTATAATATATCTAGGTGATTATATGAAAAAAATATTATTTATTTCCAGTACAGGTGGACATTTAGCTGAATTATTACAATTGAAAAAATTATTTAATAAATATGATTATCATATCATTACTGAAAAAACAAAGAATAATTTAGAGTTAAAAAATAAATATCCAAAAAAAGTTAATTATTTAATTTATGGTAGTAAAGCTAATGTTATTATTTATCCTTTCAAATTATTACTTAATTGTTTTATTAGTTTGGTTTTATTAATTAAAATAAAACCAAAGTATATAATTACCACTGGAGCTCATACAGCTGGTCCAATGTGTTGCCTTGGTAAATTGTTTGGATGTAAAATAATTTATATTGAAACTTTAGCAAATATAACGAAGAAAACAATAACTGGAAGAATTGTTTATCTTTTTGCTGATCTTTTTATTGTTCAATGGGAAAGCATGCTAAAACTTTATCCTAAAGCAGTATATGGGGGGTGGATTTTTTAATGATTTTAATTTTATTAGGAACTCAAGATAAAAGTTTTCATCGTTTATTAGAAGAAATTAGTCGTTTGTTAGATAATGGAAAGATAAAGGATCAAGTTATCGTTCAAGCTGGTTATACAAAGTATATTGATAAAAGAATGAAAATATTTGATTTTATTAATCCTTCAGATTTAAAAAAATATGTTTTAGAATGTAATTATCTTATTACTCATGGTGGTGTAGGTTCAATTATGGATGGAATTCAATTGAAAAAGAAGATAATCGCTATTCCAAGATTAAAAGAATATCATGAACATGATAATGATCATCAACTAGAGATTATAAAAGAATTTAATGATTTAGGATATATTGTTGGTTTAAATAGTGTTCAAGAATTAGAAAAAGGCCTGAAAATAATTAAAACTTTTAAACCAAAAGTCTTTAAAAGTAATACCGGTAAAATAATTAAAATTATAAAAGAATATATTGATTAAATATATTCTTTTATTTATTTATGATATAATTTAGTGTGTGTGGTGCATTATTCTAGTAGTTATTTTTAATGTGAAGATAAGCCTAAAAACTTATTAAAGAGCATATCTGTGAAGCTTCTGGTGCTTGCTTCTTACGCCCAGTTCGGGGTGAGTGCTGGATGGAAGGATCTTTGGGAAATTACAATGGCATGTAATGTCAACCCAATTTCCGCTGAGACTCTATCTTGTGGTTTAAAGACTACGACTAGAGATTAAACCTATTAGGTGGCTAAAAGCTGCGAATAGTGTAGCTTGCCTTGAGTGAAGATAGGGAATTGAAAATGAAACTATGTTTGCAAAAAAGAGCTATCATTAAAAATTTCTTTGAGGAAAACTCCTAGAATGTTTTAAAGTTAGGATTGTAGTACGTACTAAGTGGTAATCAAGTTGTGCAGTTCATTTTGCAACTTTTTCTTTAAAGGGGAACCGCCTTTTGGTAACGAAAGGTAGGGAGATGGGGAAATCCGACTTGACCTAAGACGTAAAGTTTACTAATTTTATTACCACACACATATTATAGAGGTGAATTATGAACATTAAAGATAAAGTATTAAAAGATCGAATTATTAAAAAAGATAAAGCAATTAGAAAAGTAATCGATATTAAATGGATTTTTTTTGTAACTGTTTTAGCATTTATTTTAACTTTAATTTTATCTGGAACTTCTAATAAATTATTAGAAGATATTAATCTTTGGATTGGATTATTCATCATTATCTTTTTTATTTTTATTGGTGTCTTTTTTGATATGATCGGAATAGCTGTAACGAGTGCTGATGAAAAACCTTTTCACTCTATGGCTGCAAAAAAAGTAAGATCTGCTAAGAGTGCTATTAGATTATTAAAAAATTCCGAAAAAGTATCAGCTTTTCTCAATGATGTTATTGGAGATATTTGTAATATTATGAGTGGCTCAGCAGGTATCGTTGTTTCATCAGTGATAGCTGTTAAATTTAAAAGTGATTTAGTTCTCACTACATTAATAGTTACTTCTTCAATTGCAGCACTTACTATCGGTGGTAAAGCTTTAGGGAAAAGCTTTGCTGTTAATAAGAGTGAATTAATTGTTTATGAGTTTGCTAAAATATTAAGTATATTTAAAAGATAGTTTAACTATCTTTTTTTTCGTTCAAAAACTTGATATAATAAATATAATAATAAAGTAGGTGTGAAATGAATAAAAAAGGATTTACGTTGATAGAAATTTTAGCATCTTTGATAGTAATAATAATAGTGTTAGTAATCAGTGTACCAATTGTAACAAATGTTATTAATGGAACAACGAGAAGTGCATTTAGTAGTGATGCTAGAATGATTTTAAATTCATTAAGAATTCAAAAGGATGCTAATCCAGACTTTGATTTAACAACGGTAAATCAAAGCAATCTTTCAACTTATCAATTAGATGATGATAATTATGAAAGTTTAACTATAAGTATTGAAGAAAATGAACCATATATTTATATAATAGGTCAAGGAAAATGGAATGGATTAAAAGCATGTGGAACATATAAAGAAATGAATATATATAATATTGAAGAAGAAGGAGTTTGTTTGGGAGAAGAAGTAACTTCTGGAGATCCAATCGTTGTTTTTCAAAATGATCCCAACCCAGGCATCATTTGTGGAGAAG
>JAAZBI010000012.1 GCA_012513875.1 Mollicutes bacterium | reverse complement strand
TGACATAATAGCAGAAATGCCTAAAAATATAACAATATACAAAACTATTGTAAACATATATCTTTTTGCAATTTTAAAATAATTTTTAAATACTGTCATATCTTTTCCTCCTTAACGAATTTATCGATAAAAGAAATAAAACAAATGCAAACATTAATAAAAAGGAAACATTAATAAAAACTCTACTCGGTTCTGAGTAATAATAAATTGCATACAAAGAATCAGTTATTAAATTAACAGGGTTTATATTTGCTAAAATAGGAAACTTATCTGCAACAATATATTTCATATCAATGAACATCATTCCTGCTAGAAAACTACAAACCATTGTATATCCTATAATGATTCCTGTTTTTTTCTCAACATTTCCTTTAAATAAAGTTGAAACAAAAATCCCTAACATAGAACTAACTATCGTTCCTACAAAACAAACCAATAAAATTAAATTAAGATTATTACCAAAGTTAATTTTTAGAATAAAAATTAAATACGCTAACAAAACTAATAAACTTATAAATTGAATAATAAATGTTGCTAATAAAGAACTTAAAATCATCTTATATTTAGGTGCTGAAGAAACACTCGTTCTTGCTCCTTTAGCTCCGCTATTCGCTTCTAATCGATTAATAGCAAACATACTAAACGATGCTGAATAAAGACAAGCCATTCCTATTAAAGTGTAAAAATAAATAACAGTATAATCTGTATTTTTACTTTCCTCACCTTGAAAAAAAGTGCTTGGACTATTGAATTTAGTCATTAATTCTTCTGATTCTAAAAAAGGTCGATAGGAAATAATAGTAGTAAACATACTACTAGTTTGATAATAGTTATCTATAATACCTTTTAAAATACTAACATTACTATTATTATCGTTAACTACTATCTCAATTTTATCTTGATAATTAAGATAGGCTGTTATTTCATTGTTATTTAATTTTTCTAAAGCTACAACCTCTGTTGATATTTCGTAATTAAAAATTTTATTTTTCCCTGTTGATAATTGATTTAACAAACCTTGAAAATTATTATCTTGTTGATAATTTTCAGTCTCAATAACTGCTATATTAAAACTTTTAAATTGTTCTTGTGTTGTTAAATTTGAAAAAGCTAAATTAAAAAAAGTAGCTAAAATAACCGGAAAAAAAATAACCCAAAAAAGCATTTCTTTTCTTCGTATAATCATTTTAAATTGATTGACAAAAACATGCCAAAACATAAAATCACCTAATCTCTTAATTCTTTTCCTGTCATTTCTAAAAAAACATCATTTAAAGTTGGTCTTTCAGAAAAAAATCTTTCATATTTAATATCTTCTGCTTTTAATAAATCTATTAAAGTATCTAAATTATGATTACCATTTTTAAAGACAATATTAATTGTGTTTCCAATCTGCTCAATATCAAGAATGTTTTTTATCTTAGATATTTTTTTATATTGTTCTGGATTAATTTCTAAAACTTCAATCGTTACTTTTTCTCCAATTTTAATTTTTTCTTTTAATTCTTGTTTAGAACCATTTGCAATTTCTTTACCTTTATCAATAATAACAATACGATCACACAATTGTTCTACTTCTTCCATATAATGAGTCGTATATAAAATAGTTGCTCCTTTTTTATTTAATTCTTTAATACCCTCTAATATTTTATTTCTACTTTGAGGATCGACACCTACTGTCGGTTCATCAAAAAATATTAGACTTGGTTTATGAGCAATTCCACAGGCAATATTTAATCTTCTTAACAAACCACCACTTAATTGTTTAGGACGGAATTTTAAGAATTCTTCTAAGCCAACAAATTTAACGGCTTCTTCTACATACTGTTTTCTTAATTTGTGATCAGATATATATAAACCACAAAAATAATCAATATTTTCTAAAACTGTCAATTCATTAAAAACTGCTACATCTTGAAAGATAACTCCTATTTTTGATTTTATATCATAAGCCTCAGGACTCATTTCTTTATCAAAAATTTTTATCATTCCTTTATCAAAAGTTATTAAAGATAACAAACAATTAATGCAAGTAGTTTTACCACTTCCATTAGGACCTAATAAACCTAAAATTTCACCTTCTTTAATTTCTAAATTAAAATCATCTAAAGCGGTTACTTTTTTATAATTTTTAACCAAGTTTTTAATTTCAACAATTGGTTTTTTAACTATTTTCTTTTTAATTTCTTTTTTAGATTTAATAGTTTCTTTCTTTTTTGTTTCTTTTTTAGGTTTAATAGTTACTTTCTTTTTTGTTTCTTTTTTAGGTTTAATAGTTACTTTCTTTTTTGTTTCTTTTTCCATAATAACTTACTCCTCTATTAATTGATTTAATAATGGTGACCCGTATGGGACTTGAACCCATGAATATCGCCTTGAGAGGGCGACGTGTTAACCACTTCACCAACGAGTCAAAAAGAAAAATTATTTAATAAATTTTTCTAATCTTTCTTTTACTCTTTCTTCTCCTAATAATTTCATAATTTGATAAAGGTTAGGAGTTTGATTTGTTGTTGTTAATGCTACTCTAATAACAGCAGCAATATCAGCAACAGATCCTTTATATTGAGTAGGATTTAATTTATATTCTTTGGTATCAGCATATCCTAGGGAGATAGCTAATTCTTTTATTTTTTCAAACCATGTAGTTTCATCATGATCAAATACATAATATTTTTCTAAATAAGTTTTTAAAATTTCACTTATTTCTTTCTTATCATTAACTTTATCAAAAATATAATTTAAATTGCCAGAAAAATATTCATCGAACATATACCAAACTTCATTTTTAATAGTGCTATACATTACATAATCTTTTCTTGGTTTTTTTTGTTCTCTTTCAATATTAAAAATGTTTTGAGCATATTCTGGATATTTTAATAAAATATTAAAAAATTCAATGTCGAATTCTTTAGTATATGTTAATAATTCTTGGTATACTTCTTCCTTTGATAAATGAGAAATATAATTTTTAGATATATTCAATAATTTTTCGAAATCAAATAAAGAACCACTAGGGCTTACTTTTTTAAAATCAAAAACAAAATCAGAAATCCCTTTTGTAGGGTTTTGTTCTAACCACATTTCAAAATTTGAATTTGCTACTGTCATTACATATAGTTTTACTGCTTCTTTAGGAATACCTTTTTCATGATAATAACTTACTGCAGCTTCTGGATCTTTTCTCTTACTTAATTTACGACGAGTTCCATTTTCATCAATTTTCATTAATGGTGAAAAATGAGCATACTTAGGAAATTTAAAATTCAATGCTTGAAATAATTGTAAATGAATTGGTAAAGACGAAATCCATTCATCTCCACGAATAACATGAGTTGTTCTCATTAAATGATCATCAACAGCGTGCGCAAAATGATAAGTTGGTAACCCATCATTTTTTATTAAAACAATATCTAAATCATTTTCTGGAAATTCAATTTCACCTTTTATCAAATCATTAATTTTAATTTTTTTATCAAAATCACCTAATGATTTTAATCTTAAAATATAAGAATCTCCAGCTTTAATTTTTTCAGCAGCTTTCTCAATTGGTATTTTTCGACAAACTGCATATTTACCATAATATCCTAAACGGGCTTTGATTTTTTCTTGATGTTTTCTTTGATTTTCTAAATCTTCTTCAGTACAAAAACAAGGATATGCTAAACCTTCTGCAACTAAATATTTAGCATAAGTTTCATAAATTTCTCTTCTTTGACTTTGTAAATAAGGACCATACTCTCCTTGAGATTCGGTTTCATTAATCATTCCTTCATCAAAATTTATTT
>JAAZBI010000011.1 GCA_012513875.1 Mollicutes bacterium | reverse complement strand
ATTGAACCGATGATTTTAGGTGGAAAAAGCACCTCTCTTTTTAGAAGTGGAACACCTTCTCAAGAATTAATTTGTTCTTTTGCAAAAGCTTTAGAATTAGTTAACACAAATTTTTCAGATAAGGTTTCTTTAGTTAATAAACATAACGAAAGATTGAGAATGTTTTTATCTCAATTTTCACAAATTGTTATCAATAGTACATCCAAATCAGTTTCTCATGTGTTAAATTTTAGTACTTTAGGTATTGATTCAGAAAAAATATTACAAGCTTTAAGTGAAAGAAACATATTTATTTCAACTAAAAGTGCTTGTTCTAGCGATAATCCACAATCTTTATCAGTTTTAAACTTAACCAAAGATGAAGAAAGAGCTTCAACTAGTATAAGAGTTAGTTTGTCTCATTTAACTACAGAGCAAGAATTAGATATTTTTGAAAAAGAATTTACATCAATTTATCAAGAATTAGGAGGCAAATAAGATGAAGTTTATTAGTATTAGTGCCTTATGGTGTTCTTCTTGTTTGATTATGAAAAAAACTATTAAAGAATTAGAAGAGATGTATCCTCAAATTGAATTTATTACTTATGATTTAGACTTTGATGAAGAGTCAAAAAAATATCAGATAACTTCTAAATTGCCCGTTTATATCTTAATCAAAGATAATATTGAAACAAAAAGAATTATTGGAGAACAAAAAAAAGATGTTCTTATTCAAAACATAGAAGATTATTTAATTAAGGAGTAATTATGAAATATTTAAACAAAATTATATTTTTAACATTAGCTTTATTTTTTTTGTTTCCTTTAGTTGGTAAAACAATAGAAAACAAAGTGAATATATATGTATTTTATGGAAGAGATTGTCCTCATTGTAAAGTTTTATTAGCAGATTTAGAAACAATCAAACAAGAAAAACCTTATGTTCAAATTTATAAATATGAGGTTACTTATAATTATAATAATGCAAATTTATTTGATAAAGTTGCATCTCAACTAGGAGCATCTTCTGGAGGAGTCCCTTTTACTGTGATTGGAACTAAATATTTTGTAGGTTATTCAACTGCTCAAACTAAGCCTTTAATCGAATATGCAATTAAAATTTATAGTCTAGCTGATTCATATAGTGATCCAGTTGGTAAACTTGTAGGTAAAGATTTAACTGGCGGAACAGCTACATACGAAGAATTAAGAGGTGAATTTTTCCCTGAAGATGTTGAAAAAGAAGAAAAAGAAGAAGTAAAAATTGAACTACCTGTTTTTGGAAGTATTTCTACTAAAGATGTTTCTTTACCAGTTATTTCGATCTTAATTGGTTTTATAGATGGTTTTAATCCTTGTGCGATGTGGGTTTTATTGTTTTTGATTAGTGTTTTAATTGGAATAAAAGATCGTAAAAAAATGTGGATATTAGGAACTGTCTTTTTAGGAACATCAGCTTTGATTTATTTATTATTTATGATAGCTTGGTTAAATGTTATAGTTTTTTTAGGAGCATTATTTTGGATTAAACTTTTAATAGCTTCGATAGCTTTAATAGGTGGAGTATGGAATTTAAAAGCATTCTTTACTAACAAAGAAGATGGCTGTGAGGTTGTTAGTGAAAAAAAGAGAAGCAAAGTTTTAAATAAAATTAAATATATAACATCTAGTCAAAAATATTCTTTAGCAATTATAGGCATAATTGGATTAGCAGTTTCTGTTAATTTTATAGAACTTACTTGTTCAGCAGGATTACCGGTAGTATTTACTAATCTTTTAGCATTAAACAATCTATCAGTTTTAGAATATGGATTTTATTTGTTTTTATACATATTATTTTTCTTAATTGATGATTTACTTATTTTCTTCATTGCTATGAAAACATTAAAGATAACTGGTTTATCAAATAAATATGCTAAATATTCTCATTTAATTGGTGGAATTTTAATGGTACTTGTAGGAATTTTAATGATATTTAAACCAGAATGGTTAATGTTTAACTTTTAAATTGACCCTCTATTTTTTATAGAGTATAATAGAACTACTAAATATAACAAAAAAGGTGGTTCTTTTTTATGGAAAAAATATCAATTAATATGCTTTCAAAAGCTGATTCAGTAGAAGGTCAAGGAGTAGGAAGCGCTTATTTAGAACAAGTGAAATTAATTACTGAAGGTGCTAGTGATATTTTTGAAGTTCGTATTAATGATTGGAAAGATGCTGATATCGTTCATCATCATACAATTGAGCCGATTAATTATTTAAAAATGAAAACTAGTAAAGGAGTTAATATTTGCTATGTTCATTTTTTACCCGAAACGTTAGATGGTTCAATTAATTTGCCAAAACCTGCATTTGAGGTTTTTAAAAAATATTTAATAGATTTTTATAAAAGTGCTGATTATTTAGTAGTAGTAAATCCGATTTTTATTCCTGCTTTAGAAGCCTATAAAATTCCAAGAGATAAAATCATGTATATACCTAATTATGTATCTAAGGTAGATTTTTTTAAAAAATCAAAAAAAGAAATTGAAAACTTAAAAAAAGAAATAGGTGTTACTAAAAATGATTTTGTTGTTTTAGGAGTAGGTCAAGTTCAAACAAGAAAAGGTGTATTAGACTTTGTTGAAGTTGCTAAAGAAATGCCAGAAACAACTTTTATTTGGTGTGGTGGTTTTTCTTTTGGAGCAATTACAGATGGTTATAAAGATTTGAAAAAAGTTTTTGAAAATCCACCAGCAAATGTAAAATTTTTAGGAATTATTCCAAGAGATAAAATGAATGATATGTATAATATAGCTGATGTTCTATTTATGCCTTCTTATAACGAATTATTTCCAATGTCTATTCTTGAAGCTTCTAATACAGAAGTGCCAATCTTGTTGAGAGATCTAGATTTATATGAAAATATACTTTTCGGTAATTACTTAAAAGGTACTAATAATGATGATTTTATTAATAGAATAAATCTATTAAAAGCAAAAGATAAAAAGTATGAAGAATATAGTAAAAAGTCCAAGAATATTAGTGACTTCTATTCTAAAGAAAACGTGTTAAAAATATGGAAAGATTTTTATTTAAAGATTTATCAAGAAGATTTATGTAACCATTTAGTTTTTTTAGAAAAGACCAACAAGGAAATGGATAAGATTATAGCTGGCAAAAAGAGAGCTTTAATTAAAGGATCAAATAGTAAGAAATCTATTTATTCTAGTACTAAAAAAGGGGATTTATTATATTTTGTTACTAAAGGTAATCGCTATATTGAATGTAAAGCTTTAACAAAAGAAGTATATAAAACAGAAAAGTTAGATCCAGAACAGGCTTTAGAGTTTTTATTGAAACATCAATCAGATTTAAATTTATCAGCTACTAAAATTAAAAAATATGCACATAAAAAATATTTAACTTTAATTAAATTCGATGAAGTTGAAGTTATTGAACCATTAAAAAGAATTGAATGTGAATATTTAAATGTTGATGATTGGTTAAACATTAATAAAGATATTGAGAAGGAGTAAATATGAAGAAAAAAGTATTGTTTGTTTTATTATGCTTAATTACTTTGTTAAGTTGTCTTTATGGATTGAAATGGCATAAAGTTTATTTGGAAAACGAAAAAAATAAAACGATTATTGTTGATTACATTAATGAAATAACTGCTTCAGAAATGTCACATTATCTTCAAGAAAATCCTATTTCTTTAATATATTTATGTATTACTAATGATAATGATTGTCAAAATTTTGAAAAAATATTTTCTTCATATATCAAAAAAGAAGCTTTAAACGATAAAATTGTTTATTTAAATGTTAATGGGTTAATTGATTATGATTTAAGTGTTAGTTTAGATAAATTATATAATACAAGTAATTTTCGTAATAAAGGACAATATTTAAAACAAGTTCCAGCTTTATTGTTATATGACCATGATAAGTTAAAAGCTTTTTTAAGCAGTAATGATTTAACTATTGAAATAGTTGATGAATTTTTAAAAGCTAACAAAATCATAGAGGATTAAAGATGATTAATATTGTTTTATTTGAACCAGAAATACCTCAAAACACAGGAAACATTATGAGAACTTGTGTTGCGGTAGGAGCCAGACTTCATTTAATTAAACCATTAGGTTTTGAATTGTCTGATAAACAATTAAAAAGAAGTGGAATGGATTATATTGAAGAATTAGATTATTTTGTTTACGAAGATTATAAAGATTTTGTTTCTAAAAATCTAGGGTATTACTTTTATATAACGAGATATGGAGAAAAAACTTATAGCGATGTTGACTATAATGAAATAAAAGATAATATATATTTAATTTTTGGTAAAGAAAGTACAGGTATTGATAAAAATATTTTAAAAAACAATTTAGATCATTGTTTTCGTATACCAATGAAAAAAGATATTCGTTCATTAAACCTTTCTAATTGTGTAGCGATAGTTCTTTATGAAGTTCTTCGCCAAAAAGATTTTTTTGGATTATCAAAATATGAAACAATTAAAGAAAAAAACTATTTAAAAAAATAGTTTTTTTTATTTATTTATGATATAATTTAACATGTATAGTATAATGGGGTGTATAGAATGAAAAAAATAAGTTTATTATTATTTGCTTTTTTTATATTTTCAATTAAAGTAAATGCTCAATGTACTTCTGAAGAATTAAATAGTTTAATGAAAGAAGTAGGACAAGTAACTGTTAATTATACATATAATGAAAAAGCAAATACATTTAAAATTGATGTTGAAGGTTTAAGTTCAAATATATATATAAATATTGCAAACAAAGGAACACTTATATGGAATATGGATAATAAGATAACTATGGATGGTTTTAATCCGGGGGAGACTTATGTTTTAGAATTTGTTTCTGGAATAACGAGCTCTTGTTATTTTAAAACTTTAACATCAAAAAGTATTACCTTACCTTTTTTTAATCAATACTATAAAGATGAATTATGTTTAAATCATGAAAACTATGATTTATGTAAAAAATTTGTTTATTATAAAGTAGGCTCTTATGAAGAATTTAAATTAAGATTAAATAGTTATATTAAAGGATTAGAAAACAAAAAAATTGAAGTTGAAAAACCCAAGATAGAAACCACAAAAGAACTGTTTAAAGAGATTTTAAACTTTTTAGAAAAATATTATCTTTTTATAACAATTCCAATTATAGTTTTAGGTGTAACATCAATAATTGTAATTAAAATCAAAAAAAGAAAAGAGAGTGTTTTATGAAAAAATTAATTGGATTTATATTTCTTTTATGTATATCTTTTTTTGGTTTTATAATTTCTACTTCAGCATGGGTTGGTGAATATGTTTATGGAATAAATCGTATAGGATTTGATTCTAAAAAACAATTTATTGTTGAAGGCTGGGCAGTAATATCTGATCAAAACGGTAAAGAAATTCCAAATGTTAACCCTAATTTTTCTTTAGAAATAAAATTTTATAAAGATTCAACAAAATATAAGGCTTTTTTAATTAAACAAGAAGAACTTCTAGCAACAGCAGAGAACGGAAGAGAAAGATTTTATGAAGTTTATCCTTCTTTAAAAGACGATAAATCAATTGAAACTGCTTATCGTGAAACGGTTAGTTGGTTAGAATACACAAACAATTATTTTTTATTTGAAGTAGATATTCTTGATAAAATAAATCAAATTATGAATGAAAATAAAATTGAAGTAGAGCTTGCTTATATAAAAGGATTTGAAACTTGGTATATCGTTTCTTATCCT
>JAAZBI010000069.1 GCA_012513875.1 Mollicutes bacterium | reverse complement strand
TGTTTGTCTTGCTTTTAATTTTTTTAATGTAGGTACTAATATTAATCCAATAATAGCCGATAAAGAAAATCCAATCATCAAAGCTAAAATAGATTTTGTTAAAATTAACATATTATCACTCTCTTCTATTTTTATTATAACATTATTCTTCTAATATTTTGCTAGTTAAATTGAAATTAATTTCTTTAATATCTATTGCTTTTGTTCCAGGATTAATATCTTGACCAGAAACATAACCACTACCAACATAATTACATTTTATTTCTATTAAATCACAATAAATTGATACATCTTTTCTTGACCAATTACTTAAATTAATTATTTCTAAATCATTATAATTAGTAACAAAAAATACTCGATCTGTTGGATTTAATTTCGCACCTGTTACAGGATATTGATTAACAATAGTATCTCCATTACCAATAATTGTTTGCTGAGATAAAATATTAATGTCATTAATTTTTTTATTTATCATATTTGGCATTTCATAAACTTCGTTTTGCTTTTCTTTTTCAAAAGCTACTGAATATAAATTTAAATATTTAGCTATATTAGTTACAATTTGTTTAACGGGTTGAGCCAAGAAAGTTGAAGGTGCTACTAAAGGTCTTTTCCCAACAATATATAAAACTATTTGTGGATCATCTTTAGGAAAGATTCCTGCAAAAGATTTGATTACTTGATATTTGTTATATGTATATTTTCCTGTTTTAGGATCTACATATTGAGCAGTACCTGTTTTACCAATTAAATCAAAATTATCAATTTTAAAAATTTGTCCTGTTGATTCTCCAGATGGTTCATAAATAACGCGATACATTAAATTCTTAATATAATCTACTGTTTCTTGACTTGCTACAGTAGCGACAACTTCTGTTTCTGCTTGAAACAAAACTTCTTTTGTTTTTGAATCAACTATCTTATCAACTAAATATGGTCTAACTACTTTACCATTATTTGAAACTGCTGTTAAAGCTTGAATCATTTGAATTGGAGTAATTGTAATTCCTTGTCCAAAAGCAGCATTAGCTACTTCAGTTCGATAACGGAAATCAATTTTACCTGCCGATTCATTTGCTAAAGTAATTCCTGTCTTACTACCAAACCCTAAACTTTTAAAATAAGTTGATAATTGATTACGATCAATAAATTTATTAACGATATTAGACACACCGACATTAGATGAATATAAAAACCCTTGATCATAAGTAATTGTTCCCCAATCTTTCTTATCATACTCATTAATAGTAGCGTCATCAATTTCAATACTTCCTGATTTAAAAGTATCTTGGCCACGATATGTTCCAGCTTCTAAGGCTGTCATATATGTAAATATTTTCATTGTTGAACCCGGTTCAATTGCATACGATACCAATGGATTTAAATAACTTTCAATATTAACGATATTAGGATCAAAAGAAGGTGTTGAAGCTACTCCAAGAATTGCTCCTGTCTTAGCATCGGCAACCACTCCTAATAACCATTCTGTTTTATATTGTTCACTAGCTTCTTTAATAGCTTGTTCAACAAACATTTGAATGTTTTCATCGATAGTTAAATAAATATCGTTACCATCAATAGCCTCTTTTCTAATCTCTGGAGTATTTGGAATTTGATAACCATTTAAATCTTTTTGATATTCTAAATAACCATCTTCTCCTGATAAATTATCATTAAAAAACATTTCTAAGCCTAATTCCCCAATCATACCTTTATCATCATATTTACGAACATACCCTAAAATATATGATAAAAAATCTCCATTAGGATAATATCTTTTTGTACTTTTAATATAATCGATACCTTTTAAACCTAAAGCATCTATTTTTTCTTTTTCAATTTCTGTCAAACCTCTTTTAATCTCTACTTGATAAAGATTTTTTTGCATAATCATTTTATAAATTTTAGATTCATCCATATTTAAAAGAGGTGCTAAAGCTTTAGCAGTTTCTTCTTTATCAACTACATGACGAATAATATCTTCATCACTTCTTTTTTCTGAAAGATATGCTATTAAAGTATATGAATTAATGTTTTGAGCTAGAGGATCTCCATCTACTGTATAAATATTACCTCTTTCAGCTACTAAATTTGTTTTCACTGTGTTTCGATTATTAGCAAATTTTTTCAAATTAATACCATCTATTTTATCAAATAAACATAATCTTGCTAATTGAACAACAACAACGACAAAAAAAAGAAAAGGTACGATAAAAAAGATTTTATTAACTTTAAGTCTTTTTACCATTGCCTTTTCTTGTTTCATAAGTCACACCTCTTAATTGTCTAATACTATTATACTATGACTATTATATGCTAATCCTGCTTCTTTTGCAACTGCTTGAATATTTGTGAAAGATTGTAATTCATTAACTTTCATTGTTAAACTTTCATTTTTATTTTCTTCTACTCTCACTTGTTTATATAATCTTTCTACTTCAATATTACTTTTAGAAATCATTGCTTTCCCAAAAACATTAGAGATAGGAAAAAGAACTAACAATAAAACCCATAATTTCATCATCAATTTTTCAATCTTTAAAAATTTAATTTGTTTTTTTGCTCTCATTCTGATCACTCTTTCTCTCTTATTTTTTCAGCAACTCTTAGTTTAGCTGATCTTGAACGATTATTTTCCTCTAATTCTTTTAAACTCGGTTTATATTTACCAATCAATTTCAAAACCGGTAAATATTGTTTGGGAATATTTGGTAATCCTTTTACTATTTCATCAATTTGACTTAATTCTTTAAAAACTTTTTTACAAATTTTATCTTCTAATGAATGAAAAGTAATTACTGATATTCTTCCTCCAATTTCTAATCTAGAAATAGCATCCTTTAATGATTGCTCTAAAATTTCTAACTCACGATTAACTTCAATCCTAATCGCTTGAAATACTTTTTGAGCTGGATGACTTTCTCTTTTATATTTTTGAGGAACACTAGATTTAATTATTTCAACTAATTCTAAAGTTCTCGAAATTGGTTTCTTTTTTCTAGCTAAAACAATGTTTTTAGCAATCGATTTAGCATATCTTTCTTCACCATAATCAAGAAAAATTCTCACTAAATCTTTTTCTTCATAATTATTAACAACTTCATATGCTGTTAACTTATCTTCTTGATTCATTCTCATGTCTAACTTAGCATCACTATGATAAGAAAAACCTCTTGAACCTTCATCTAATTGTGGACTTGAAACTCCTAAATCAAACATAATTCCAGCAACTTTATCAATCTTTAATCGATTTAATTCATTATTTAAATTACTAAAGTTACTATGAACAATTTGAAATGGTTTCTTTAATTTATCTAATTCCTTTTGACTATATCGAATCGCTTGCTTATCCTGATCAAAGGCGATTAATAACCCCTTATCAATTCTTTTCAAGACTTCCCTACTGTGACCAGCATAACCAAGCGTAGCATCGATATAAATCTTATTCGGATCAATATTCAAACTCTTAATTGTTTCATCTAATAAGACACTCTTATGCATCATATTCTCCATTAAATAAATTCTCTGCAATATCAGATAAATTTTCTTCGTTCTCTTTAAAGAAAGTATTAAATCTATCTTTAGACCAAATTTCTAAGCGGTCATTTACGCCGATAATAACGCATTCCTTTGTTAAATCGGCGTATTCCGCCAATGGAGAGGTAACGTTAATTCGACCTTGACGATCAAATTCACATTCAGTAGCGCCTGATAAAAAGAAACGCATGAAGATACGGGCATCTTTCTTTGTAAATGGTAGAACTTTTAATTTTGACACTAAACTATCCCATTCTTTTTTCGAATAAACAAATAAACAGCCATCTAATCCTTTAGTAACTACAAACTTGTCGCCCAATTCATATCGAAATTTAAATGGTATAATTAATCGACCTTTTTCATCAATGTTATGTCTGTATTCTCCCATGAACATAAGATCACCCCCACTTTTTACCATTATCTGCCACTGTCTACCACTATATTAAACTATTTATTACATTTTGTCTAGTCATTTTCACAAAAAATATCAAATAATTGACAAAAAAAAAGATGTCTTAAGACATCTTTAAAATAAAGTTAATTGATTGGTATCTGGTAAACCATTGAGGATTCCCATCCTCTTCATCTTATCGATTAATGTCGATGACACTTTACACCTTCTTTGTAAATCTTCAACACTTAAAAATGAAGCTTTTTTTCTTTCTTCGATAATCTTTTTAGCACAAATGCCTCCTAAGCCATCTAAAGTAGAAAAAGGTGGTATTAAAGTTTTGTCATCTTTAATAATAAATTGATTTGAATCAGATTTTAATAAATCTATTTCACCAATAGTAAAACCGCGAGCATATAATTCCAAAGTCGAATATAAAACATCTAAAATAGCTTCTTCTTTATTAGTTTTCTCATAACCTTTATTATTTAATTCTACTATCTTAGCTTTTACAACTGTATAACCTTTCATCATCGTTTCAATATCAAAATCATGACAACGAACACTTAAATAAGCTGCATAATAACATAAGGGTTCATGAACTTTAAACCATGCTACTCGACAGGCCATCATTACATACGCTACTGCATGAGCTTTCGGAAACATATATTTTATTTTTGAACAAGAATCAATATACCATTCTGGAATATTAGCAGCTTTCATTTTGGGCACAAATTCTTCTTGCCATTTAACTTTATCCTGAGATGGTTTTCCTTTACGGACAAATTCCATTAATTTAAAAGCTTCTTTTGGATCCATACCGTGATAAGACAAATAAACCATAATATCATCACGACATCCAATAACATCACTAAAACTACAGATTTTATTTTTAATTAATTCTTGAGCATTTCCTCTCCAAACATCAGTACCATGTGATAATCCAGATATTTTAACTAACTCAGCAAAAGTAGAAGGTCTCGTTTCTAAAAGCAAATCCATAACAAATCTTGTTCCAAATTCTGGAACACCATAAGTTCCTACTTCAGACATGATTTCTTCTGGAGTTACTCCTAAAGCTTTTGTTGTTGAAAATAAACTTAAAGTTTCAGGATCATCAAAAGGGATAGTTAAAATATCAATTCCACTTAAATCTTGTAATTTTTTCAAAACAGTTGGATCATCATGACCTAAAATATCTAATTTTAATAAATCGTTTTCCATTGGATGATAATCAAAATGAGTCGTATACCAATTAGAATTAACATCATCAGCTGGATATTGATAAGGAGTAAAATCTAAAACATCCATATAATTAGGAACAACAATTATTCCTCCCGGATGTTGACCAGTTGTTCTTTTAACACCTGTACAACCAAGAGCTAATCTTTCTTGTTCAACAAATTTAAAGTTTAAACCATGTTCTTCCATATAACCTTTGACAAACCCTAAAGCTGTTTTAGACGCTACAGTTCCTATTGTACCAGCTCTAAAAACATAATCCTTACCAAAAACCTCTCTCACATAATCATGAGCTTGTGATTGATAATCTCCAGAAAAGTTCAAATCAATATCTGGAACTTTATCAGCATCGAACCCTAAAAAAGTTGCAAAAGGCATATCTTGTCCTTCTTTTTTAAATAAAGTTCCACAACTACACCTTTTATTTGGTAAATCAAATCCACTTGCATACTTAGACCCTAATAAGACTCCATCTTCCTCAAATAAACTTGTTTTACACTTAGGACAAACATAATGAGCTGACAAAGGATTAACCTCTGTAATACCCATAAAATGAGCTACTAAAGAGGAACCAACTGATCCTCTACTTCCTACTAAATAACCATCATCATTTGATTTTTTAACTAGCATTTGTGCTATTAAATAAATAACATCAAAACCACCATTAATAATTCCTTGTAATTCTTTATCAATTCTCTCTTCAATTATTTTAGGTAATGGATCACCATAAATTAAATGAGCTTTTTCATAAGTTAAATCACGAACGATTTTATCAGAATTCTCCATCTTTGGAGATAATGGCTTTTTGCTATTTTTAATAACGATAACATTTTCAATTTCTTCAGCAATTTTCACAGTATTATCGACAACAATTTCTAAAGCTTTCTCTTTATCTAAAAAATAAAACTCTTCTAACATTTCATCAGTCGTTAAAAAATGTTGACTCGGAATACTCTTAATATCATTTCTTGCTAAAGGATGACGACCTCCACCTGGAACTTTTTGATTAACGATAATTTCTCGGTAAATCTTATCTTCCGGATCTAATTGATGAACATCTCCTGTCGCTACAATAGGCTTTTTATTTTTATCAGCTAATTCAATAATTTTTAATAAATGATTTTTTAAATCCTCACTACTAGCAAAATCTTTAGTTTGTAATAAATATTCATATTGTCTTAAAGGCTGAACCTCAATATAATCATAAAAACTAATAACATTATTTAATTCTTCATCACTTTTACTTTTTGATAAAACAAAGACTTCACCATTAGAACAACCGCTACCAATTAATAAACCTTCACGATTCTTTTCAATTTCACTCTTTAAAATTCTTGGTGTTTTATAAAAATATTTAGTATTCGCTAAAGAAACTAAATTAAATAAATTTTTTAATCCAATTTGATTTTTCGCTAACAAATTAATATGAAATGTTCTTCCAAATTTATGGAGTTCATCTTTAGAAACTAATTTTTCTATATCTGAAATCTTCTCATAATTTAATGAGTCCAATTTTTTAATCATCTTATCAAAGATTAAAGCTGTCGCTTCAGCATCATAATCAGCACGATGATGAGATTCCTCGTCAAAAGGAATTTCATATCTCTTAACTAACGCTGATAAACTATGTCTATAAACATTAGGTTCAAGCGCCCTACTTAATTCTAACGTGTCGATGACAGTATTACCTAAAGGTGAAAAACCACATTTATTATAAGCACTCTCTAAGAAAGAAACATCAAACTTAGCATTGTGAGCTACTAAAGGTAAATTACCAATCCATTCTTTAAAGTCAGCAATAACTTCTGATTCACTTCTTTTACCTTTTAAATCTTGATTAGTAATACCTGTTATTTCTGTTATAGCAGTTGCTAATTTTTTACCAGGATCAATTAATTCTTGAAATCTATCGATAATTTCTCCATTTAATAATTTAACTGCACCCACTTCTATAATTGAATCTCCTGAAGTAGCATTAAAACCTGTTGTTTCAAAGTCAAAAACAACATATGTCATATCTTTAAAATACTCATCTGTTTCTCTAATGACAATATCAATATTATCTTCGATTACATTTAATTCAACCCCATAGATTATTTTAATATCTTTAGATTTTAAATAAGCTTCTGGAAAAGCTTGACAACAATTATGATCAGTTATTGCAATAGCTTTATGACCATAATCTTTCGCTCGATTAATCAAATCTAAAACATTAACAACACTATCCATTTGACTCATATGAGTATGGGTATGTAACTCTACTCTTTTTATGGGAGCTTTATCTTCTTTTTTAGATTTAGGATTAGGAATGATTTCTAAATCAGAAATATTGATAACAAAATCTCTTAAATATTTGTCTTCACGAACGTTACCTCTAATTTTAACCCAAGTTCCTACTTTTAACTTTTCTTGAAGTTTTTCATATTCAACAATATTTCTAGTAAAGTATTTAGCATTCACACTATCGTTTGAATCGTTTAATTTCAACAAAATAATCTTAAAATCTTTACCTGTTATTTCTCTAAAATCAACTGCAAATAAATAACCAGATACGACAACGTTATCTTCATTAATTAACAAGTCGTTTACTGGCATAATTCTTTTGGTTTTAATTTCATTGCCAATTAAAATTGAATTCTCAATTTTAACTTTAGATTTAGATTTAATATTTGTTTCATTTTTAATTTCTTCCTTTAATAAATCTTTTTCTTTATCATTTATATAAGAGTTAAACTCAATCTTAAATCCATAATCAAAAAATATTTTTTCAATCTTATCTTTAACACCATTTAATTTCTTTTCTTCAATCTTATTTAAAACACTTAATTGTAAAACTCCTTCATCGAGAATATATTCACGATTACCATAAATCTTATCTAGTTTAATTTCTTTTAATATTAAATTTAAATAATCACCGATTTTATCATAATTATTATTTACATAATTAATTGTTAAAAAAACTTCTTTTAAATCAGAAAAAGTAGTTCTTATTTTTTCTTTTAATTCATTAACCACTTCAACATCTAACACTTCTTTTAAAGTGATAAAAAAATGCCAAGTTTTTTTATTCTTATCAACTAAAAGTTTTTCTAATTTTCCGCCCATAAAAAAAGAATAATTTTTTTCTTCTAAGTTAATCTTTTCTAATAAAACTTTTAATTTTTCATTCATCTTGACACCTCTTTATCTGCTTTTTATTCTCTTTTCTTATTATATCATTTTTTAATAAAAAAGAAAGTAAACTTTCCTTTTATTTTTTTCTTTGAAATCTTTTTCCAAAAATATTTCCCAATATTCCATTTAAATATAAGACTAAAAAATATATACCAAAACTAACGATTCCGTAAGTCCCTAAAATAGGTATTTGCATTAAACGAGACGTAATATTAGTAGGAATAAATAATTTTAATCCTTGAATAACAATAATAAATAAACCAATAGAATATACTAAATCAAATAGTTTTTTCTTAGTTGAAGTATAGTCAAAATGATATTTTTTATTTAATATTTTTAAGGCTATAAACAATGATAAAGAATATCCTAATATCGTTGCAATTGATGCTCCATAATAAGGTTCAAATCCTAAAGAATTTGCTAACAACATTAAAGGAATGTCTAGAATCACATTTAGTACTAAACCCAGTCCAACGCTAATTAAAACTAATTTATATTTACTTAATCCTTGTAATGAATTCATTACGATATTATATAAACTATTAAAGAATCCTGTAAAAACAAAAACTTTAAATACTAAAGGTCCATAATAACTTGGCCCATAAAACAAAGTCCAAACTGGCTCAACTAATAAACTTAAAAAAATAGTTATTGGTAAAGATATAAAGATTACACATTGTAAAGCACGATTAAATTTATTATTAACATCATTCATATCTTTATTAGTATAAGCTTTAACTATATTAGGAATTAATGAAACAATTATGCCTGAAGAAATAGCTAAAACAATCATATTTAATTTTTCTCCCCAAGTTGTATAAATACTTAAAATTGATTCAACTTTATCTAAATCATATTTTAAGAAATCTAATAATGTTCTCGATACTAAAACCATATCAACATTTGTATATAAATTATATGCAGCATTGATAATAATGAACGGAACTGAATAAGATATTATCTTTTTTAAAATCTTTTTAGTTGAATCAACTTTTTCAGATTCATCATAATTAATTAATGATTCGGATTTAACCCTTTTAACTTTTCTTTGTAAATAAAATAACGCTACTAAGCCACCTACAAAAGAACCAAAAACTGCTACTCCAATCGCATTAGTTAAACCTAAATCAAAAACTTTTAAACATAAAAAAGCTCCCAATAATATAACAATAATTCTGACAATTTGTTCAATGATTTGACTCATTGTTCTTGGCTTGATAAAACGATGGCCTTGTAAAAATCCTTTAGTAATACTAAGATGAGGAATAACCAAAATTGATAAAGACACAATTCTAATTACAAAAGATATATCATTTAAGACTTGAGGTGTTCCAGCATTACCAATAATTAACTTGGCAAAATTAGGTGCAAAAATAAATAAAATTAAAAAGGAAATAATTGAAAATGCCAATATACTTTTTTTAGAAACTTCATAAGCTTTATCAGCAGACTTATGTTTACCTAAAGCACTATATTCACTTACTATTTTGGCAACTGCAAAGGGAAATCCTGCACTTGAAATTGATAAAAATAAAGCATATATATTATAAGCGTATCCATATAATGCTCCACCATTTTCACCAACTAAAGCATGAAAAGGAATAACATATAAAAGTCCAATTATTTTTACAAAAAAAATTCCGAAAGTCGCTATAAAAGCACCTTCCATAAATGTATTTCTTTTCATACTTTCTCCTTAAAAATGATTATTTTTATACTTTTTAAAATAATTTATTTTTCTTAACAATAAATAAAATTTTCTTTTTAAATTTTTATCTCCAGAATATTGTAAAGGATTAGAAATCTTTTTTTCTTTAATCAATTTAAATATTTCTTTTTTAAATTCAACATCATTTACATATTTTTTAATAATTATTTTAGGTACAAAAGATAAAACATATTTATTTTTTAACCAAATAAATTTCTTTTCTTGATGGTAATAAATATCATCAATAAAATATTTAACTAAATTATGACCTAAAGATGTTAGATAATAACTACCTCGTCCATGACGAGGATTTATTTCTAAAACCTTATATTTTTTATCTCTTTGATCATATTTAATGTCTGCAATTGCAAAACCTGTATATTTAATTTTTTCTAAAAAGGTTTTTAAACTTTTAACTACTTCTTCAGAACCAGGTAAATTATTATAACCATTTACAATTATAGTACTATTACCTATAGCAGTCTTGGTATGTTCTTGTAAGGCTACTTTTGCAAAAGAAGCGACTTGAGCTTTACCTTTAGTAGATAAATATAAAACACATTCATATAAATAAGTATCGTCTCCAGGTATAAATTCTTGAACAATTAACTTACCTTTATAACCAGATTCTTTAATCTTACGAATTGAATCTTTATACTCAAATTCATCATTTACTTTATAAACTTTTCTTTGATCATTAAAATCTAATTCATGATACGCTACTCCATCACTAGGTTTAATTATAACTGGATATTTAAAATTGCATTTCTCGTTTTTACGAGAATTACAATCATAAATTAAAGTTTGAGGAAAATCTAAACCTTTGTTCTTATATTTATCATAAAATATTTCTTTTAACAAAAAACTTTGAACAATGCTTTTTGTTGGATAATTAAAATCATAGTATTTAGATAAATAACGACGATTATTAATTAACATTGTTACATAATGATCATTAGTAGCGATCAATAAAATTTTTTCAGATTTACTAGAAGCATAATCAATTAAAATTTTTCTAAAAGTTAAATCACTATCATATAAATTTTTATAGCAATGAACATCACAAATATTACTATAATCAGTAAAAGCCATCGGAGTTTGACCAATTAAAGTAACTTTTTTATGAAATAACTCATGATAACAACGAGCCATATAATAAGAATTAATATCTGTTCCTAAAATTAATACTTCCATGTCTTCCTCCTAATTTGTTTTGACTATCTCATTGTTTTCATAATAAACTCTGGGTAATAATGGTGATATCGTTGCTAAAGCTTCATATACTGTTGTCCCTACGTGATTAGTTAGTTCCACTAATCTAATTTGATCACCAAACAAAGTAACTGTATCTCCAACTTTTACTTTTTTATCAACTTCAACAAAAGTCATATTCATACAGATAGTACCAATTATTTTATATTTGTTTTTATTGATTTGAATCATTCTTCCTGTATTTTTCTTTGAAAAACCATCAGCATAACCAATTGGTAAAATAGCTATAATCTTTTCTTGATCAATAACTGGTCCTGGATAATAACCTAAAGATTCGCCAGGTAAAACTTTTTTTATTGAGATAACTTCAGTATGTAATGATAACAATGGTTTTAATGAAAAATTAATATTATGAGATTCAACAATGTTGTTTTTCTTTTTATATAAAAATTGATATAAACCTCTTAATTTTCCACGAAAAGAGTTAATCTTTGGTGGATAAAAAACATAACCATACATAATCATACCTAATCTAATTCCATTACAAAACGATAATTTGTTATGAAAAAAACCAGTTGTACTCTTATCGAGATGAATTATCTTGATTTTATTTAAATCAATTAAACTAGTTAATTCTAAAAACTTTTTAACTTGATTCTGATATAAAGTATCTAAAATACCATTTGATGCAAAATGAGTGAAAATTCCTTCTAACTCAATATTCTTTTTATTAATTAATTTATCAAATACTAATTTGATTTCAGATTTATCTTTAAATCCTAAACGATTCATTCCACTATCTATCTTTATATGAACTTTTAAAGAATGTTTAGTTTTAATTAATTGATTAAAATAATCAATATCTGAAACTATAATCGTAATATTATTCTTAAAACAAATTTCTAGTTCTTCAATATGAACTGGTTCTAAACATAAAATAGGTACATCTTTATAATCTTCTCTAATAAGCATCGCTTCATCTAAAGAAGATACTGCTAAATAATTAACACCATTTTCTAGCATTGTTTTAATAACATAATTACCATGACCATAACAATTACTTTTGACAACTCCAAAATAATATTGATAATCAGAATTTTTCATTATCTGATTAAGATTACTTTTTAAATTATCTAAATTGACTTTTATATAAGTTTTACGATACATAAATTCATCTCTCTTCTAATATTTTCTAGTTCTACTTAACCAACTATTACTTGAACCTGTACCTGATGGAAAATTAATCAAAGTCTTCGGATCAACTGTACGAGAAACAAAAGTAGAATATGTTGTATAATCAATACCTCTTCTTCCAGTTGCAATCGATAAATGTAAATGAGTTCCAGTCGATGCACCTGTTGATCCCATTGTAGCGAGAACCGTATTTTTACTAACTACATCTCCAACTCTAACATTAATTGAACCACTCTTTAAATGTAAATAAACAGAAGTATAATACTTATTATTAACTAAATGATGAATATAAATATAATTACCCATTGTTGAATGATTATACCCAATTGCCGCTACTTTTCCAGCTGCTACTGAATAAATTTGACGATTACCAACTAAATCAATACCATCATGGAATCTATTTTCCTTATATATTGGATGAAATCTCCATCCATAATAAGATGAAACCCAGCCTGTTTCCATCGGTCTCCAAAAGGATGTGTCTAAGGGTAACCTTGCACAAGTACTAATATCATCATTATCTTTACAACCTGCATCAGTATACATTTTTAAAATCTTTTGGGATTCTTTTATTTCTTCTTCTACTGACATATTAAATTCATATAAATCAGATTTTTTACTACCTAAAACTGCTAAATTAGAATTTAATTCAGAAACTTTAGATTTTGAAGTTTTTTCAGCTGTAGTTAACTGTTGTTTTTTAAGATTATTTTGACTTATCATATCGTTCATCTCAACAGTAACTTTTTTATTATGTTCTAACAATTGGTCAGTTACTGTTAAACGATAAATAAAATCAGTCATAGATTCAGCACCTGCAATATATTCATAATAGAAATTATTGCTATTAGTCATTTGCAAAAATGAAACTAAATTTTTCGCTTCAATATCTTTTTCAGATATTTTAACATTTAAGGCTGTAATTTCTTTTTCAGTTTGAGCATACTCATTTTGAATTTTTTCGATTTCAGAATTCAATCTTGTAATATTACTACGAGCACTATTAATTTGAGATTCAGTATATTTAATTTGTTGATTCAAATTATTGTTTTCATCTAATAATTTTTGTAATTCGTTTTTTAAATCTCTAACTGTCTTAGCTTCCACTTGAAAAGAAGGTACAAATAAAGATACCATTAATATTAAAATAAAACTAAATCTTATAAATTTATTCACAATACCATCCCTTTCTATTTATATAATTGTAATGGATTAAATACTCTTCCTCCTCCATGAGGCATTCCTATATATGTTCCAAAATGTAAATGAGTTCCACTTGAACGTCCAGTACTTCCCATTAAAGATATAATTTGTCCTTTTTTCACAGTTTGACCTACTCTTGCATATAATAAAGAATTATGAGCATATAAAGTATATAAATTATCAGCATGAGAAATAACAATATAATTTCCATAACTTACATGACTCCCAGAAGTTACAACTGTTCCATCAGCTACTGCATAAATAGGAGAACCATGTCCAGGACCAGAAATATCGATTCCTTCATGTAAAGCTCTCTCTCTTGTTACTGGATTAATACGATAACCAAAATAAGAAAATATTTTATAAGGAGAATTGGTTGGCCATCCATAATCACCATCTAAATGAACATAAAATCCTGTCGACGTTCTAGTTCCTTTGATAACTTTTTTTGTTACTGGTGACTTTAATAATTGGGTTGCACTACGATCAATTTGAACAGCAAGAATTTCACCATTGACACTTTGAATCTTTTGAGTAATTCTTTGTAACCCTTTTGATCCTTCTTGAACAACTTTTACATAAGTAACTGATTTTTCAGGATCATATTCATATTCAGTTTTAAATAATATTTCTTGATCTTCAACAACATGTTCTTCAACGATTAAACTTAATATTGGTTCAATTAAGCCAATTGAAACTTCTTGACCAGGCGCTAACAAAGTATTTACATTGTTAAATTGAGGATTTACTATAAAAAATTCATTAACTCCTAATTGATTGTTAAAAGCAATTTCTTCAATTGAATCCCCAGATTTAACAGTATATTTCCCTTGTTCTTTTGTAGTACCAAATATCAAATATTTAGCAAGGTCTTTTTCATCAATATATATATCTTCTAAAACAGAGATATAGCCTTCTTTAATAATTATTTCTTCTTGAAGATATACGTTCTCTAATAAAGATCCTGTTTCTTTTATTTCTGTTTGAGATGAAGTCTTAAATTTTTCATATTGTTCTTCATCAATAAAAGCCTTAATAAAATCATTAACCGCTTCTTCAAAAATATCACGATCGATAACATAAAGTTTTTCACGATCTTTAATCTCTATTTCGTATCCTTTAACAGTAAATGGATGAGTTTTTTCTATTAAATCATATATTTCTTGACTACTATTAATTTCAGATTCATATCCAATATATTTTTGAATATCTAATTCTGCAGGTGCATATATTGTTTTAACATTTAACTTTTCTTTAATTAAATCTTGTTTTTTATCTATTAATTTTTCTAATTCATTCTTTGATTTAATAATTCCAATTTCATTACCTGCTAAATAAACTTTATATAATTCTTGTGGTTTACTAGCAAAAACAGTTGTTTTTTCTTGCAAGAAAACAACCACTAATAAACTTAATGCTAAGGTAATTAAAAATGTTAAAAATAATGTTGTCTTTTGCAAAATAAATCACCACTTTTATAATTTTTGACCTTTTTCATTATATCATATATCTGATAAATTTTCCATTTTTAAGACCGATAATTGATATCTTGACAGTCTCTTTTCAACTCGAGCTTTAACCTTGATTAAAGAATTAATTTTTAATTCATAAAGACTGTAAACTTTTGGAAACAAAACTAAATCGAT
>JAAZBI010000010.1 GCA_012513875.1 Mollicutes bacterium | reverse complement strand
TTCTCCCATAAGTGGGTTTGTATCCAACTACTCCTCCAAATGCTGCTGGTTTTCTAATTGAATCACCTGTATCCGATCCTAAAGCATAAGGAACTATACCTAAGGCTACAGAAGTAGCACTTCCTGCTGAAGAACCTCCAATATGTCTGTTTTCATCCCAAGGATTACGAACAATTCCTGTATGACCTGTTGTTCCTGAACCACCCATTGCTAATTCATCTAATACTGTTTTACCTATTAAAATAGCTTGTTTTTCTTTTAGCTTTGAAATTACAGTTGCATCATAAACAGGAACATAATCTTTTAAAATATTAGAAGCAGCTGTTGATAATACTCCTTTAGTTGAAAAGTTATCTTTTACAGCATAAGGAATACCCGCTAAAGGATTAGAAAAGTCTTTTACTTCTGGAAATTCTTTTAAAATGGTTACAAAAGAATTATATTTTTCTTGATATTGTTCTGCTTTTTTTATTGCTTCTTGAATTAATTCTTGAGAAGTTATTTCACCTGATTTTAATTTTTTATGAATCTCTTCAATGTTCAAATCTAAATATGTCATTATTCCACCACCTTTGGTACTTTAACTTCATTATTTATTTTTTCTTTAGCATTAATCAACGCTTCTTCAGGTGTGATTAAATCTTTAGTTTCATCAGGACGTAATTCTTTTTCAAGATCAAAAGGAAAAGTCATTGGGTTAACTTCACTAATATTAGGTATCTTATCGATTATATCCATTTGTTTTAAAATAATTTCAAACTCTTTCTGTAATGTTTCGTACTCTTCTTCATTCATATCAAACATTAATTTGTTAGCATATTTTTTTAAATTTTCTTTTGTTATCATATATCCTCCTCTAAAAAAATAACAACAAGAACTCTTGTTGTTATTATTATCATTAATTATGGCGCCCAGCGTAGGACTCGAACCTACGACCGATCGGTTAACAGCCGATTGCTCTACCAACTGAGCTAGCGGGGCATATTAATGGCGCCTAGCGTAGGACTCGAACCTACGACCGATCGGTTAACAGCCGATTGCTCTACCAACTGAGCTAGCTAGGCAAAATAAAAACATTTGTCTTCCCTGTTAAGGGACGAATAAATGTATCCGCGGTACCACCCTAATTATCATTAATGATCTCTCTTTGATGATAACGGTTTCAAACCGACTTGTTCTACTTAAATTTCGACAAGCTACTCCAAGGTGTTTTTCTTATTAATCATCGTTACTAGATTTCACCATCCTAGCTCTCTAAAAACTGTTTTAATAATACTCTTCCTCTTCACAGTATATAAAAAATTATATATTTTATTTCCTTGATTGTCAAGCAAATAAGGGGGAAAAGAACTGTTTTAAATTGTTAACAGTTCTTTTTCTTTTTCTTTTAATTTATCTTCAATTTTTTGATTATAAAGATTAACTACTTCTTGAACTTTATCAATTTCTCGATCTTTTAAATCTTCTGATATTTCTAATTTTTTAATAGAATTATTAACATCTTGACGAATTGTTCTAATTGCTACTTTTGCATCTTCAGCCATTACTTTAACTTGTTTAACAAAATCAAGTCTTTTTTCTTCAGTTAATGGTGGAAAGTTTAAAATTATTTGTTCTCCATTATTATTTGGAGTTAATCCCAAATTAGATTCAAAAATAGCTTTTTCAATTGCTCCTAAATTATTTTTGTCAAAAGGTTTAATTGAAATTGTTCTAGCTTCAGGTACAGATATATTTGCAACATGTAATAAAGGTGTATCTGCTCCATAATAAGATATTGTTACACCTTCAAGAATTGAAGCACTTGCACGACCAGCACGAACATTAGAAAATCTTTTTTCCATATTTTCAATAGCTCTATCCATTTTTTCTTCAATATTTAAATTTAATTCATCCATTTTTATCACCTATTCTTATTATACAATAAAAGGACTAAAAAGTCCTTAAATTTATTTGTTAATTTGATTCATTACTTCTTCAGCAAAGTTCTCTTGTTTTTTTTCAATACCTTCGCCTACTTCATAACGATACATTGCTTTAATAGTACCATTATTAGCTTTTACATATTCATCAACTGTTAAGTCTGAATTTTTAACAAATTCTTGTTCTTCTAAACAAACTTCTTTATAAAATTTTTCGATTCTACCAGTCACCATTTTTAAAGCTATTTCTTTTGGTTTACCTTCATTAATTGCTTGTTCAGTAATGATTTCTTTCTCTTTTTCTAACACTTCATTAGAAACTTCATTACGATTTAAGTATTGTGGTCTCATAGCTGCAGCATGCATTGCAATATCTTTAGCTACTTCTTCGTTACCGCCTTCCAATAAAATTAAAACAGCAATCTTACCACCTAAATGAATATAACTTCCAAATACTTCGTTATCATTTTTAATTACTTTTGCAAAACGACGAAAAGATAATTTTTCTCCAATTTTAGCTGTTTTAGCGATAACTAAATCAGCAATTGTTACTTCATCTGTTCTCAATTGTTCTGCTTCTTCAATTGTTTTTGCATCATTATTAATAATAGTTTTATTAATTGTATCAACTAATGAAACAAACTCTTCGTTTTTTGCAACAAAATCTGTTTCTGAATTAATTTCAACAATCGATGCTTTATTACCATCTATCATAATAGCTGCTAATCCTTCAGCAGCAATACGAGATGACTTTTTAGCGGCTTTTGACAGACCATTTTCACGAAGCCAATTAATTGCTTCTTCCATATTACCAGAAGTAGCTTCTAAGGCTTTTTTACAGTCCATCATTCCTACACCTGTTGATTCTCTTAATTCTTTAACCATACTTGCTGTAATCATTATGCCATCTCCTTTATTTTAAAACTTTTAATAAGTCTTCTTTTTTCATTTTTGAATAACCAGCAACACCTAATTCTTTAGCTTTAGCTTTTAATTCTGTTACTGTTAAAGTTGATAAATCTTCTTTTTTAGCTTTTTTAGGCTTAGCAGTTTCTTCTACTTTTTCTACTTTAGCTTTTTTTGGCTTAGCAGTTTCTTTTACTTTTTCTACTTTAGCCTCTTTAGGTTCTTCAACTTTTTTTGCTATTGCTTTTTTAGGTTCTTCAACAACTACTTCTTTAGTTTCTTCTGGCTTTTCTTCTTTAACTAAAGTTTTTTCTTGTTTTCTCTTTTCTTTGGCTATCTCTCTATTTTTATCTTCTTCACTAATATAATCGATCATTTCTTTTCCATAAGCTTCACAAATTGCATTATTTAAAACACTTAAAATTAATTTTACAGAACGAATTGCATCATCATTAGCTGGAATAACATAATCAACATCATCTGGATCACAGTTAGTATCAACGATTCCAAATACTGGGATTTTTAATTTTCTAGCTTCACGAATTGCACTTGTTTCTTTCTTAGGATCAACTATAATCATAGCATTAGGTAATTTTTTCATTTCTCTAATTCCACCTAAGTTTTTTTCTAATTTTTCGTATTCTTTTCTAATTTGGATTACTTCTTTTTTAGGAAGCAATTCAAATACTCCGTCTTTTTCCATGTCTTCAATTTGTGTTAAGCGATTAATTCTTTTTCTAATTGTTTTAAAATTAGTTAAAGTTCCTCCTAACCAACGTTCAACTACATAATACATATTTGAACGAACAGCTTCTTCTTTAGCGGCTTCTTGGGCTTGTTTTTTTGTCCCAACAAACAAGAAAGTTCCTTCTTGTTTAGCAATTTCGCTTATTACATCATAAGCTTCCTCAATCTTTTTTAGTGTTTTTTGCAAATCGATAATATAAATATCATCTCTTGCTGTAAAAATATACTCTTTCATTTTTGGATTCCATCTTTTTGTTTGATGTCCAAAATGAACTCCTGCTTCTAATAAATAATTCATAGAAACAACTGTCATAAAACATTCCTCCTTCGTTTTTTTCTTCCAAATATTTCAAAATAATATCACCTTGATTGGCACTCGATATTAAAATTCATATTTGTGTATATTTTTTGAAAAGCCGTATTTATTATACTAAAAATGCCTAATAAAAACAAGCATAAAATAAAAAACATTAGTAAAATTACTAATGTTAGAAATGAATTGGATTAAAATCAAATTCTATTTTAAAATTTTGATTTGTTTGGTAATGATTTTGAACCTTTTTTAAAGTTTCTAATACCTCTTCTTTGTTTTTATATTTAATTAAACAATTATATCGATAATAATTATTTATTTTAAATATATTTGCCATAGTTGGTCCTAAAACGGTATTATTTGGAAGTTCTTTTTTTAAAAAATCACTAATTTCTTTTGATAATTTAAAACCTTTTTCATATTCTTTAGAGATTATTTTAATGCTTGCTATAAAGCAAAATGGTGGATAATTTAATTTCTTCCTCATTATAATTTCTTGACGATAAAATGCTTCATAATCATGTTCTTTTACAGTTTCTATTACATAGTGATCAGGATTAAATACTTGTAAAATTACCTCACCTTGCAAACTAGTTCTTCCTGAACGACCAGCTACTTGACTCAATAATTGAAAAGTTTTTTCACCACTTCTAAAGTCAGGAATATCTAAACTGTTATCAGCATTAATAACCCCCACTAAAGAAACATTATCAAAATCTAATCCTTTAGCGATCATTTGAGTTCCTAATAAAATATCATATTCTCGGTTAGAAAATGCATTTATAATTTTTGAATGAGATCCTTTTTGAGTTGTTGTATCTAAATCCATTCTAATAATTTTAGCGTCTTCAAATAATTTTTTTAATTCTTCTTCTAATTTTTCTGTGCCAAAACCAATCGATCTTAAACTCTTTGTTTTACATTCTGGACAAACATCGATCTTTTTTGTAGCGTAGCCACAATAATGGCATCTCATCATATCACTGGTTTTATGATAAGTCATCGTTATATCACAAGCTGGACATTTAAAAGTATGTCCACAACTTTGACAATTTAAATAATTAGAATAACCTCGACGATTTAATAAAATCATAATTTGTTCTTTTTTGTTTAATTTATCTTTAATAGCAGTTATTAATTCTTTAGATAAAATTCGATAACCTTGTCTCATGCTTTCTTTCATATCTACTATTTTAACTTGAGGTAATTGATGATTATTTACTCTTGTTTTTAATTCTAAAAAACCATATATTCCCACTTTAGCTTTTGTATATGATTCTAAAGAAGGAGTAGCACTACCTAACAAAACTTTAGCATGATGTTTTTTTCCTAAATAGAAAGCAATATCATGAGCATGATATCTTGGTGAATTTTCTTGTTTGTAAGAATTTTCATGTTCTTCATCGATTATAATAACACCAATATCTTTTAATGGAGCGAAAACTGCACTTCTTGGTCCAATAACAATTTCAGCCTCTCCTCGTTCAATTCTTCTCCATTCATCATATTTTTCCCCATCACTAAGACGACTGTGAAGAATGGCTACTTTGTTCCCAAAATGATTTTGAAAACGATTTACTAACTGCATTGTTAAAGCTATTTCTGGGACTAAAACAATAGCTTGTTTTTTTTCTTCTAAACAACGATCAATAATATTCATATAAACTTCTGTTTTACCACTACCAGTTACCCCATATAATAAATAAATATCTTTTATACCTATTTGAAAATCTTCAATAACTTTTAATTGATCGATAGTTAAATTAACTTGATTACTATTTTTAAATGCTTCTGGAAGACGATATTCTTCTTGATAAACTTCTTTTAAAAAATCTTTATCGATTAAAATCTTTAACGAAGCTTTTTTTATAATATCTGATTTAGCTATTAAATCTTTATCTAAAAATAGATTTAATATATCTTTTTGAATTTTACTTTTAGTTGATTCAACATAACTCAAGACATCTTCTTTAGACTTATTTAAACTTAAATAAGTCTTTGTTTTAATTTTAATATTTATATTTCTATTAGCTTTTAATGCTGTAGGTAACATCGTTTGATAACAATGAATTAAGGGCGCTAAAGTAATACTACTCATATATTTCCCTAAAGCAAACATTTCTGGAGTAAGAACTTTTTGTTCATCTATTACAGATATAATTTCTTTTAATTGATAATCTTGAGGTTGATTATTGATAGCAACTATGAATCCTTCTAATTTTCTATTTCCAAAAGGGACTTTAACTCTTTTTCCTATCTCTATTTTTGATTCTAATTCAGATGGTACCAAATAAGTAAATGTTTGATCTTGAGTTCCAACATTAACTTCTACTAAAACATCTATCTTCATTTTTACCACCTACCTTCTCTTTTATTTTATCATAAAAAGACTAGAAAATATAATTCTAGTCAAACCAAATATTTTTTAAATATAAACCTTCAGGGTTAGCTGTTTTATTAGCTGAACGACGATCTTTGTTTTCCAAGATGACTTTTATATCTTCTGGTTTCTTTTTCCCTAAACCAACCATTAATAAAGTCCCTATCATATTTCTAATTTGATATTTTAGAAAACCATTACCTTGAAAATTAAAATATATCAGTGTTTTTTTCTTTTTAACAGATGCCTTATAAATTGTTCTTATTTTATTTTCTCTTGTTTCTTCTGCACTAACAAAAGAAGTAAAATCATGTTCTCCTTTTAATTGTTTTAAAGCTTTTTTTATCTGATATATATTTAATTTGTGAGGAAAATAATAAATATAATTTCTTTGAAACAAATCATATTCTCCTGTTTCAATTATATATTCATATTCCTTTTTCTTAGCACGATATCGAGCATAAAAATCTGCAGGCACTATTTTTACAGTCTTTATATAAATATCTTCTGGTAAATAAGTATTCATAGCTCTTTTTAATTTATCTGGTTTAATATTAATTTTTAAATCAAAATGAGCAAATTGATTTAAAGCATGAACTTTTTTATCAGTTCTACTTACTGCATAAATAGTTATAGTTTGATTGTTGTTGATTTTTTTTAAAACTATTTCTATTTCTTTTTGAACAGTTCTTAATTTTCCTTGTTTTTGATAGCCATGAAAATTAGTTCCTTCATAAGAAAAAGAAATTAAAAAACGATTTCCCAAGATAACCACATCCTTATCAAAGCATAAACTAATATTCCTAAATGAATAATAATTAATGTATCATCAATATTTGTCCATCTACTATAACGGTAATTACTACGAAATGAATTTATTCCATATAATCTTATTTCCATAGCATCGGCAATTAATTGTGAACGATTAATAGTTAAGATTAAAGTTGGTACTATTAAAAATTTAATAGCCATAATTTTTTCTTTTAAATTACCATGGAAAAAATCAATTCCTCGACTAGCTTGTGATTTTCTAATCTTTTCTGTTTGTTCAAAAATAGTAGGTATAAACCTTAAGGCCAAGGTTATTATTAAAGCTATTTTAGAAACAGGTACTTTAATCTTTTCTAATGGCTTAAAAATACTTTCTAAAGCTGATGTTAGTTCACTTTTAGAAGTAGTATAAGTTAAAATCATCGTATAGATTAAAACGATTATAATTTTAATTAAAGTAATAATTAAAATTATAGCTGATTCTTTAAAGATTAAACTTAAGATAAGAATAAAAATTAAAAAGAATCTTAAACTCCAAATACTTTTAAAATATAAACTTAATGGTACTTCTGACAAAAACATTAAAATTAATGTTAGAAAAACTAATGAACTTAAAACTAAATAATTATTAGAAAATAAAGTGATCAAAAAGATAAACAAACAAATTACTTTGCTTTTTGAATTTAAATTATGAATCATTGATTTACCAGGAAAATATTTACCAATCATTGTGTTAAACATGACGATACACATCCTTTATTAAATCTTTAATATTATTAGTTTTTTCTAAATCTATTCCTTTTTCTTTTTTTACTAAATTAATAAACTGAATTATTTGAGGGAAAACAATTGTTTGGGATGAAAAAACTTTAGAAGTTAATCCTTGATATATAACTTTACCTTGTTCTAAAACAATTATTTGATCTGTAATGGCATATAACAAATCAACATCGTGAGTAATAATAATTATAGTTTTATGATATTTATCTTTTAACATTTTTATAATTGCTATTATTTGTTTTTTCTTTTTATAATCTAAACCAATCGTTGGTTCATCAAAGATAATAACTTGAGGATTAAACACTAAAACAGAAGCGATTGCTATTAATCTCTTTTCTCCTGAAGATAATTTGTATGGATTTCTTTCTGTATAAGTTTCATCTAATCCAACCATTTTCAAAGAATCTATTACTTGTTTATAAAGTTTATCAACCTTATAATTAAAATTTTTTAATGCAAAAGATATTTCTTCAAGAACGGTTTGATTAAAAAACTGTTCTTCTGGAAATTGCATAACTAGTCCAACTTTTTTTCTTATTTCCTTAATATCTTTATTATTTATTTGTTTGTCTAAAACGTATTTGCCTATTTTAACATTACCTTTACTTGGTATCATTAAAGCATTCATTAATTCTGCTAAAGTAGTTTTGCCACTCCCATATTTACCAATAATACCTGTAATTATATTTTTTTCAATTGTAATATTAATATCATCTAACGCTTTTTTTTGAAGAGATGTCTTCTCGTTATAATAATAACTTAAATTTTCAATCTTTATTTCCATAATTCATTCACCATCTCATTCATATCTAATATTATCTTATCAACTAAACCATATAGTTTTAATTTTAAAGATAAATCTAACATAAAAGGTAATTCGATTCCAATTCGATTAAAAACTTTGTCTTGTTCTAAAACTTTTAAAGTCGGTCCATCTACTAAGATATCTCCTTGATTAAGAATAATTGTTCGATCTGAATAATAAACATCTTCAATATTATGAGTAATATTAATAATAGTAAGTTTTTTTTGTTGTTTTAAATATTTAAATATCTTTTCTTTTGTTTCTTTATCGATCATTTCAAAGGCATCATCAATAACAATTATTTTAGGATTCATAATTAAAGAACTCGCTAAAGAAACTAGTTTTTTTTCTCCTCCAGATAATGAATATGGATCTGTATTTAGAATGCTATCTATTTTTAAAAGTTTTACTATTTCATCTAATCTTTTTTTAATATCTGAATTTTTTAAACCTAAATTTTCTAAACCGAAAACAATTTCATCTGCTACTGTTTCTGCTACAAAACAATCATTTGTTGTATCCATAATTAAAGCTATATCTTTTCTGATATCATTTAAATTTTTTTCATTCATAATTAAATCAAAGATAGTTATCTCATCAGCAACTTTTAATAATCCGACTAATAGTTTTGCTAAAGTAGATTTACCACTTCCATTAGGGCCAATTATAGATACAAAAGAATTTTCTTTAATTTTCAAAGAAAAGTTATTAAATATATATTTGTTATCATAACGAAATGATAATTTATCAATAACAATAATATCTTTCATAAAACCACCCCATAAAGACTAATGTTTATTATACTAAAAAATTAAAAAAAAAGAAACTAAAAAGTTTCTTTTAAACTAATTCTAAGATAACGATTAAAGCGTTGTCTCCTCTTCTTTCTTCTAGTTTTAAAATTCTTGTATATCCGCCGTTACGATCTTCATAACGTTTTGCTAAATCATCAAAAACTTTTTTTGCTACTGCATCTTTATTAAGTAAGAAAGCAATTGCTTTACGTCTTGAAACTAAGCTGCCGTTTTTACCATAAGATACCATTTTATCTAACATTTTACGAACTTCTTTAGCTCTTGTTTCTGTTGTTTTAATTTTTTCATGCATAATTAATTCAATTGTTAAGTTTGCTAACATTGCTCGACGATGTTTTGTATTTACTCCTAATTTACGATAAGCCATATTATCCCTCCTTACTATTCTTCAGGCTTAAATTCTAAGCCTAATTCTTTAACTTTACTGATAACTTCTTCTAAAGAGATTTTACCAAGATTTCTGATTTTTTTCATTTCTGACTCAGTTTTACTTGTTAAATCTTGAACATTATTAACACCAGCTCTTCTTAAACAATTATAAGCTCTAACTGATAATTCTAATTCTTCGATTGATGTTTCTAATGCTTTTTGAACAGGATCATCATTATTTTGTTTGATCATGTTTTTGATTTCTTCAGTAAATTCTGGATCATTTAATTGTTCTAATTGAACAATTAAGATACTTGCTGCTTCTTTAACAGCTTCTTGAGGTGTTTTTGATCCGTCTGTCCAAACTTCAATAATTAATTTATCATAAGTATCATTTTGACCAACACGAGCTGGTTCAACTTCATAATTAATTTTTTCAATTGGAGTATATTCTGAATCAATTGCAATAACACCAACTTTATCAGTTAACAATTTTTTATTTTCTTCAGCACGAACATAACCACGACCTCTACCTACAGTAAGTTCCATTTCTAACTTACCATTTTTAGAAATCGTTAAAATTTCTTGTTCTGGATTAAAAATTTCAATATCAGGTGATTTAACTAAATCTCCTGCTGTTAAAATTCCTTCTCCTTTAGTACTTACTTTAATAATTACATCTTCTTCAGTATTCTTTTTTACAACTACTTTTTTTAAATTTAATATGATAGCTGCCACATCTTCAACAATACCATCAATTGTTTGAAATTCATGCATTGCTCCTTCGATACTAACACTTCTGATTGCATCTCCAGGTAAAGAAGATAACATTACTCTTCTTAAAGCGTTTCCTAATGTTGTACCGAACCCTCTTTCTAATGGTTCAATTTCAAATTTACCATAAAAATTATTTTCGATATATTCTGTAATTTTATATTGTGCTTTCTCATAAGTTAAACTATTATCAATTGCTTCTGTATATCCTAAAGAAATTGATACATCTAACATTCCTTTTTCTTTTGACACTATAAATCACTCCTTTTTTTTTAATTACGAGGTCTTTTTGGTGGACGACAACCATTATGTGGAATTGGTGTAACATCATTAATTGCTGTTACTTCGATTCCTGATGCTTGTAATTGTCTCATTGCTGTTTCACGAGCTGGTCCTAAACCTTTAACAAATACTTCTACTTTTCTCATTCCAGACTCTAATGCACCTTTAGCTGCTGCTTCTGCGGCCATACCAGCTGCAAAAGGTGTATCTTTTTTTGAACCTTTATATCCAACTGTTCCAGATGAAGCCCAACTTATTACGTTTCCATCTTTATCTGTAATTGTTACGATTGTATTATTTTGAGTTGAATGAATATGTGCATTTCCTTCAGGAACATTTTTTTTGATTTTTCTTTTTCTTGCTTTATATGCCATAAAATACTAACCTCCTTATCGATTATACTTTCTTTTTATTTGCAACAACTTTTCCGCGACCTTTTCTAGTACGTGCATTACGACTAGTTCTTTGTCCACGAACAGGCAACCCTTTACGATGTCTTAATCCTTGGTAACTACCAATTTCCATTTTAGTTTTAACGTTCATGTTTACTTCACGTCTTAAATCACCTTCAACAGAATGTTTAGACATTTCATCACGAATTGCTACTAATTCTTCTTCAGTTAAATCTTTAGCTTTCTTATTTAAATCAATATTAACGTTTGTCAAAATTTCTTTTGATAAACTATTTCCTATTCCATAAATATAAGTAAGAGCTATTTCGATTTTTTTGTCATTAGGAATTTCTACTCCTTTAATACGCGCCATATTTACCTCCTATCCTTGTCTTTGCTTGTGTTTTGGATTTTCACAGATAACTAAGATTTTTCCGTGTCTTTTTATTACTTTACATTTGTCACAAATTTTCTTTACTGATGGTGCTACTTTCATAGTAAACCTCCTCTTATTTTCTATAAATTATTCGCCCACGTGTTAAATCTAGTGGGGAAAGTTCTAAAACTACCGTATCTCCTGTTAAAATGCGAATGTAATTCATTCGGATTTTACCAGAAACGTGAGCATTTACGATATATTTGTTTGGTAATTCCACTTTAAAAGAACCACCTTTTAATACTTCTATGACTTTTCCTTCTATTTCAATCATATTTTCTTTAGCCATAAAATCACTCTCCTGTCAATATTCGAAATCCATCTTTTGTTACTACTACAGTATGTTCAAAATGAGCTGAGGGACTTCGATCTTTAGTAGCTATTGTCCAATCATCTTCTTCTAAAACAATTGCTTTTGATCCTAATGTTAACATCGGTTCAATGGCAATTACCATTCCTTCTTTTAACATTGGACCTTTATGATGAGTATCATAATTAGGAATATCTGGTTCTTCATGAACTTGATTACCAATTCCATGACCAACTAATTCTCTAATTACCCCTAATTTATGCTCTTGAGCATAAATTTCTATTGCTCGAGAAATATCTTGAATATAATTACCTGGTTTTACTTGATTGATTCCTTCATACAAAGATTGTTTGGTATGTTCTAATAAATATTGTTTATCAGAACTGATTTTACCTATTGCATAAGTCCAACCAGAATCACCATGATATCCTTGAAAGCACGCTCCAATATCTAAAGAAACGATATCACCTTCTTGTAATTGGTAATCACCAGGAATACCATGAACAACCTCTTCATTTATTGAAATACAAATAGCTGCTGGGAACCCTCCAAAACCTTTGAATGAAGGAGTAGCATTTTTACTTAATATAAATTTTTCTCCTAATTCATTAATTTCTTTTGTAGTTATTCCGGGCTTTAAATATTTCAATAAATATTGATGAGTTTGATAAACGATATCGCCAGCTTTAGCCATTAATTCTATTTCTCTTGGGGATTTAATGTTAATCATTATTTTCCTCATTTATAATAGCTTCAATTTGTTGTAATTTCAATTCTTTATCATTACTATTACTATCTATTACAAATAATAATCCTTTATTTTTATAATAATCAATAACTGGTTTAGTTTGTTCTAAATAAGTATCATAACGTTTATTAAACGTTTCTTCATTATCATCATCTCTTCTTACTAAAGGTGTTGAACATTTATTACATTTTCCATCTTCTTTAAAATTTGATGTATATAAATTATATACTTCAGAACAATTAGGACATGAAACACGACCTAAAATTCTTTGAGCTGCTACTTCTTTACTTACATCTAAGAAAATAACATATTTAATTTCACGATTTATTTCACTAGATATTTTTTCTAATTCAATAGCTTGTGCCTCATTACGAGGAAAACCATCTAAAATAAATCCTTGATCACAATCAGTTTCTTTTAATCTTTTTATTAACAGATTAAAAACTATTTCATCAGATACTAATTTTCCAGCATCGATAACACTTTTTACTTGTAATCCAATTTCTGTTTCATCTTTAATTTCTTTGCGAAGTAAATCTCCTGTTGAAATATGTGGAATTGAATATTTATCTTTTAACATTTGTGCAAAAGTGCCTTTACCTGCTGCAGGCGGGGCAATAAAAATTATATTTTTCATGAAAATTTTCCTCCATAACTTCTTGATAACAATTCGCTCTCTAATTGATTATATGTTTCTAATGCAACTCCAACTACGATTAATAATCCTGTACCACCAATTGTTACACTTGCTCCTAAACTAGAAACATTTGAAAAAATAATTGGCATACCAGCTATTACCATTAAGAATACAGCTGCTATTAAATTTAAATGAGATAGAATTGTTTTCAAATATTTAGAAGTTTCTTTACCTGGTCTTACCCCTGGGATATAACTTCCATTTTTTTGAAAATTCGATGATATTTCATCTGGCTTTAACATCATATATGTATAAAAATATGTAAAAAATAATATTACTAACATATAGAAAGCAAAACCTGTAATTGAATTGTAACTTAAATATTTATTGATAAATAAAGTTATTCCATCGTTTTTTAAAAAACTAGCAATTGTTGATGGAATAGCTATAACCATTGATGCAAAAATAACAGGCATAACACTAGCTGAATTAACCTTAATTGGCATATAATTTTGTTTTCCAGCATAAGAAGATGCTGTTTTATTAGAACTTTGCATTGGAATTCTTCTTTCTGCCTGTTGAATAAAAATTACACCAATAATAATTGCAAAATATAAAATTACAAATAACGAAAATCCAACTATTCCCATAACACTAGTTTGTGCTGTAGAAAAGTTAACCATTTCTGAAAATGCAGTCATAAACATCGTTGGAATATTCATTAAAATACCTGCCATAATTATCATAGAAATACCATTACCAATTCCCTTTTGAGTCATTTGGTCACCTAACCATAATAAGAATGCGGTTCCTGCTGTTAATATAACAGCAATTTTTAAATATTCAATTGTTCCTGATCCTGCTGGTAAAAAGGAAATAGAAAAAATATATCCTTGAATAAATGCTAAAAAGATACCAATATATCGATTTATTTTATTAAGCTTATTTCTTCCAGCTTGTCCTTGTTTTGCTAAATCAGAAAAATAAGGAACAATATCCATTTGTAACAATTGAGTGATAATCGAAGCTGTAATATAAGGCATAACCCCAACAGCAAAGATTGAGAATTGTTTAAAAGCTCCACCACCCATTGCATTTAATAATTCTAAGAACCCTAAATCAGAAGTTATTGGATCTGTTCCAGGCACCTGAATCATCGTTCCTAATTTAAAGATAAATAAAGCAACTAAGGTAAAACCTACTTTCTTTAAAATATCTTTGTTTTTAGGATTAAATAATTGTTTTAACATTTTAATCATGTTAAATCACCTCGGCTTTTCCACCAGCTTTTTCTATAATATTCTTAGCGCTATTAGAAAATTTATGAGCTCTAACAATTAATTTTTTTTCTAAAGCTCCATTCCCTAAAATTTTAACACCATCTAATTGATTTTTTAATTTTTTAGTTTCAAATAACAATTCTGGAGTTACAACTGTATCGTTTTCAAAACAATTTAAATCTGAAACATTAATTGTTGCATATCTTGTTTTAAAATTAGCATTACTAAATCCTCTTTTAGGAATTCTTAAATATAATGGTAATTGACCACCTTCAAATCCTGGTCTAACTCCTCCGCCACTTCTAGCGTTTTGTCCTTTATGTCCTTTACCACTAGTTTTTCCAGTTCCACTACTAGAACCTCTTCCTAATCTTTTTCTTGCTTTAACAGCTCCAGCGTTATATTCTAATTCATTTAATTTCATTAGCCTAAAATCTCCTCTTTAGATTTTCCTCTTAAAGCTGCAACTTCTTCAACAGTCTTTTGTTGTAAAAGAGCGTTCATTGTTGCACGAGCTGTGTTAAGTTTTGTATTAGATCCTAAAGATTTAGAAATAACATCACTAATTCCTGCTAATTCTAAAACGGCTCTAACTGGTCCTCCAGCAATAACTCCGTTTCCTGCTTTAGCAGGTTTGATAAGTACTTTTGCTGCTCCACTAACTCCAATTGCTTCATGAGGAATAGTTCTATTATCGATTAAAGATACTTCGATTAAGTTTTTAGTAGCACTTGCTATAGCTTTTTTAACTGCATCTTGTACTTCGTTTGCTTTACCTGTACCAAGTCCAACTCTTCCTTTTCTATTACCAACAACTACTGTTGCTGAAAAACGAAAATTACGACCACCTTTAGTTACTTTCGTAACTCTTTTTACTTCGATAACTATTTCTTCATTTTCTTTTATTTGAGGTTGCATATTTCTTTCTCTCATTTGACCCTCCTTAAAACTCTAAGCCGTTTTCACGTGCAGCTTCTGCTAAAGCTTGAACACGCCCATGATATAGGTAACCACCTCTATCAAAAACAACTTTTTTGATTTTAGCTTTTTTTGCTTTTTCAGCTATTGCAGCTCCAACAACTTTTGCTGCTTCAAGATTACCACCATTAGTAATTTTTAAATCTTTGTCTGTAGAAGAAACACTTAATAAAGTGTGTCCTAAACTATCATCGATAATTTGAACAGAAATATTCTTATTTGATCTAAAAACACAAAGTCTTGGAATTGAAGAAGTTCCAACAACTTTTTCTCTAATACGAGTATGTCTAATTAATCTTGCTTTATTTCTTGATTCCTTTTTTATCATACTAGACTTCCTTTCTTTTATTTAGCAGCTTTTTTTCCTTCTTTACGACGAATTTTTTCACCTTTATATCTAATTCCTTTTCCTTTGTAAGGTTCAGGTTTTCTAACTTTTCTAATAACAGCTGCAAATTCACCTACTGCTTGTTTATCTATCCCTTTAATTAATAATTCTGTATTGCTTATTGCTTCAACAGTTAAATTTTTAGGTATTTCCATTGTTACTTGATGAGAAAAACCAGCATTAATTACAATTTTGTTTCCTTGTAAATTAAAACGGAATCCAACACCAACAATTTCAATTCCTTTTTCATAACCAGCACTTACTCCGATCATCATGTTTTCTATTAAAGAATTTGTTGTTCCATGTAATGCTTTTGTTTCTTGATTTTCATTTTCTCTTTGAACTGTCAATTTATTTTCATCAATTTTAAGAGTAATATTACTAGGAATAGTATGTGTCAATTCGCCTTTTGGCCCCTTAACTGTAACAATCTTATTATCTACTTCAACTGTTACTTTTTCTGGAATTATTAATTCTCTGTATCCAATACGACTCATTTTTCTTCCTCCTTATCTTACCAAATGTAAGCTAAAACTTCTCCGCCTAAATTTTGCTTATGAGCTTCTTTATTTGTCATAAGACCTTTAGATGTCGAAATAATAGCAATACCTAGTCCGTTTAATACAACTGGTACTTCTTCACTTTTAGCATACACGCGTAAACCAGGTTTAGAGATTCTCTTTAACCCTGTAATTACTCTTTCTTTCTTTTGACTATATTTCAAATTCAAAAGTAAATCATCTTGTATTTCGCCTTTTTCAACTTTATAACCTTCAATAAAACCTTCATCTGTTAAGATTTTAGCTATTTCCAATTTCATTTTTGAGATAGGCATTTTTACTTCTTTATATCGCATTTGATTTGCATTACGTATTCTTGTAAGCATATCTGCGATTGGATCAGTTACTATCATCTTATCCTCCTTTTACCAACTAGATTTTTTAATCCCTGGTATTTGTCCTTTGTAAGCAAGTTCTCTAAAACATATACGGCATAATTTGAAATCACTCATAACCGCATGTGGTCTTCCACAACGTTGACATCTTGTATACTCACGAACTTTAAATTTTTTGGGTCTGTTACTTTTTACTATTAAACTCTTTTTTGCCATTATATCCTCCTTACTTTCTAAAAGGAATTCCTATCTCTTTTAAAAGAGATAATGCTTCTTCATTTGTTTTTGCTGTTGTAACAATAACTATGTCCATTCCACGAACTTTTACAACATCATCATATACTATTTCAGGGAAAATCAATTGTTCAGTTAAACCAATACTATAATTTCCTCTTCCATCAAATGCTTTTAGTGAAAGTCCTCTAAAATCACGAACTCTTGGTAAAACAATACTAATTAATTTATCTAAAAAATTATACATCGTTTCTCCTCTTAAAGTAGATTTACAACCAATTGCTTGGCCTTGTCTCACTTTAAAATTTGAAATTGATTTTTTAGCTTTTGTAATAATAGGCTTTTTACCAGTTATCATTTCCATATCATGAATTGCTGCATCTAACATTTTACTATTAAGAGCTGCTTCTCCAACACCCATATTAATAACTATTTTTTCAATTTTAGGAACTTCCATAATAGTTGAATAATTATGTTCTTTTATTAAAGATGGAACGATTTCATTTGAATATTTTTCCTTTAGGCGGTTCATAAATACCCTCCTTCTCTATTTAGTAGCCTTTTTTGGGCTTTTCTTTACGATTTTTTTAGTTTCTTCTTTTTTTGATTCAATTCTTTTGCGACTTCTTTTGTTTTTATCATCAACAAACATTACATTTGAAGCATTAATTGGTGCTTCAACAGTAACAATACCACCTGTTTGATTATTAGCACTAGGTTTGATATGTTTTTTAACTAAATTTTGTCCTTCTACTATTACTTTGTTATCTTTTTTGATAACTTTAATAATTTTAGAAATATTTCCTTTATTTTTACCTGCTGTAATAATTACTTTATCACCTGTTTTAAATTTCATAATCTATACCTCCTTATAACACTTCGTTTGCTAGAGATACAATTTTCATATAGTTTTTATCTCTTAATTCACGAGCTACTGGTCCAAAAATACGAGTTCCAACTGGTGTTTTATCTTCTTTAATAATAACGCAAGCATTATCATCAAATTTAATATAACTTCCATCTTCTCTACGAACTCCAAATTTTGTTCTAACAATTACTGCTTTAACTACTTTTCCAGCTGGAACGTTAGAATTAGGAATAGCTTTTTTTACAGTGCCAACGATAATATCACCAATATTAGCATCTTTTACAATACTTCCGCCAAGAACCTTAATAACCATTAATTCTCTTGCTCCAGAATTGTCAGCCACTTTTAAACGACTTTGTTGTTGAACCATATTAAATACCTCCTCCTAGAGTTTCTTTCTTTAAATTATTATAGCTTCTTCAAGAACTTTAACTAATTTATAATTTTTAGTTTTTGATAAAGGTCTTGTTTCAACAATAAGAACTTTATCTCCTTCTTTAGCTATGTTGTTTTCATCATGAGCACGATATTTTTTAGAATATTTTACTCTTTTTTTGTATAATCTATCAGTACGATATGTTTCAACAATAACAGTTATTGTTTTGTCATTTTTAGCACTAATAACTTTCCCGATAATTTCTCTTTTATTTTCCATTGAAATTAACACCTCAATCTTTCTTCAATTCACGTTCACGAATAATTGTCTTAGCTCTCGCGATTAATTTTCTTAATTCATTAATACGATGAGGTTTTTCAAGACTACCATTAGCTTGTTTAAAACGCAAATTAAATAATTCTTCTTTAGATTCTTCGATTTTTTTGATGATTTCTTCAGTGGTTAAATTTCTTATTTCATTAACTTTCATTGCTTACACCACCATTTTCTTTTTTTACAAATTTACATTTGATTGGTAA
>JAAZBI010000001.1 GCA_012513875.1 Mollicutes bacterium | reverse complement strand
CCATCAAAAGTTAAACCTTTAATACAACAAAACAAATAATTTTCGTTCTTTACTTTAGAATTATCTTCAACAGAAGAAATTAATACATCGTAATCACAAGGAATTAAATCTTTTAACCTCTTCATAAATCCTCCTAATAATCGCGATTACCTTTTTTATGAGCATTTTTTATAGCCTCTTTAATAGCTGCTCTTCTTTCAACGCCTGGTTTTTGAAAATGTTCTCTCTTTTTAAATTCAGAAGGGACACCACTTCTAGCTACTTTTTGCTTAAATTTTCTTAAAGCGCCATCCATATTACCATTTACTACTACTCTAGTCATCTTATATCCCTCCTTTCTTTTTGACAAAACAATTATATCATCTGCCTTTAAAGTCTGCAAGTCTTTGTTTCATATTTTAGTTAACAAGATTTTTATAACAACATACATATCCTATATTTCTCATCTTCATCACCAACTTGATTTTATCTTAAATAGAAAGAAAAAGAAAGAGCAAGCTCTTTCTTTTTAAAATGGGCACAATTTATTAAATTGAAAACGACGGAAACTACTTCCAAAAGCTCTACCTAAATCATAAATAGATTTTATTCCTCTAGCTATAGCGTTAATAAAACTACTTGTAATAGAACCGCCATTTATCATTAATAATTCTTGTTCAGTTAATGTTCTCATGTTTACCTCCTTATTTTTTGCATTTGTTTGGATTAGAATAACCATCAAAAAATCCTATAGTAAAAGTTATAACTCCTCCTAAAATTAACCACAAACTTATTCCAAATCCACCATTAATTTTAATTAATTCTTGTTCAGTTAATGTTCTCATGTTAATACTCCTTTCTTTAAGTTTAAATCGATAACTTTATCAAAAAGATACTTATTAGTAAAATGATGAGTAATAACAATAAAAGTCCTTTCTCGATAATAGGAAAATAAATTTTTTAAAATTTTATTCTCTAATTCGTTATCAATTTCATTCATACTTTCATCTAAAATAACGATTTTGCTTTTTTTCAACAATGCTCGAGCCATAATGATTCTCTGTCTTTCTCCTCCGCTTAAATTTAAACCGTTTTCTTCTAACAACATATGTTCATCAATTTGATGTCTTTTTAAAATGTGATCAATTTCTATTAATTTGAATAGCTCTTTAACTTCTTCTTGAGAAGTTTCACGTTCTAAAATTATGTTGTTGTATAAAGAATCGGTAAACAAAATTTCGTTTTGTGATACATAAGAAATGTTATTATTTATTTCTTGATACGAATAATTTTCAATGTTCTTATTAGATATCAAAATATTACCCTTTTCAATATCCAATTGTTTCATAATCAATTTCATCAATGTCGATTTACCAGTTCCACTTTTGCCAGTTATTAAAACTTTTTCTCCACTTTTTATTTTTAAATTAAAATCAGAAAAAGTTTTTGTTAAATTGTTATATGAATATTCTAAATTTTTAATAACAATGTCAGCGCTTTTAATCCTAAATTTACTGTTTTTTTCTTCTTTGATCTGAAAAAAATCGGTAGTTCTAATAATAGCGTTACTAGAAGATTTTAATAATGGTTCCATTTCAAAAATATTTTTCATTGGATCAATAAAAAAATTGAAAAAGAAAATGAAAACAACTAAATCACCTGCTAAAATAGTTTTTTGAAACATTAACAATCCTCCAATATAAATTAATACTATCATTCCAAAAGAAGTTATTAATTCTTTGAAAAAGTTTGCTAAAAAGTATTTCTTAGAAAAAGAATAATTATCTTTTAGAAACTCTTGATATATTTTCATGTTTTTTGAAAACATATTTTGTTCAACACCTAAATTTTTAATCGTATCGATACCACTAATAGTTTCATATAATAAAGATGAAACTTTAGCATTGTTTTCTTGGTTCTTTACAATTGCTAATTTAATTGTTTTATTAAAAATAAGAACGACAATTAGATATAAAAATAAAATCAATACCGTAATCAAAAATAACAATTGGTTAATTTTAATCATAAAAACAATAGACCCAATAATTAAAACTAAATCAATTAAAACGATACTAGCAATTTTGTTGATAAATTCTTTTACATATCCCAAATCATTGATCCGAGCGATAATATCTCCAGAAGTTCTAGTATGAAAGTATTGAAAAGGAAGTGAAAAAAGATGCTTAAATGTTCGATTAATTAAATCATAATCAATTTTTTTATCGATAAAAATTAACAAACGATTTTTTAAATAAGTAAACATTGTTTTTAAAAAGACAACAATTGTAAAAAAGACACCTAAATAAAAAAAGTGATGAGAATTAAAATTATTATCGACGATAATTTTAAAATAATAAGTGTTTATTATACTCAAAATTGTCAATACAATTGAAATAATTAAAATTATGAAAAAATATTTCAAATAAGGTTTAATTAAGTTGCAAATTGTTTGACGAATGCTCATAAATAAATTTATATTATCAATTTTCCTAATTGGAATAACTGTTATAATATTCTTAGACCAAATTTGATCAAATTCAGAGAATGTATATTTTTTTAATCCAAAAGCTGGATCGATTACTTTAATAATTTCTTTTTCGTAATTTATATCATCAATTATTAAATAGTGATGATATGATTTTTTAATGATAACATGAGCTATAACGGGGCATTTTATAGCTTTCAAATCATTACAATAATAACCACGAGCATCAAAACCAACTTGTCTAGCACCTTCAATTAAATTTAAAGCACTAGTTCCTTTCTTATCTGTTTTTAACAATGTTCTTAATTGTTCCATTGGATAATTACCACCATGTTTTCTCATCATCATTAATAAACAAGCAGCTCCACAATCTTTTAAATTTTCTTGTTTAACTATCTTTTTAAAAAACACTCTTTCACCTCCTTTCATTTATTTTTTGTTTTTTTAAATTGTTAATACCTCTATCAAATTAAAAAAAAAGACTTTTTAAAAGTCTTTTTTATTCTAAAATATAACGATAAATAATTTTGTCGTGAATAACGAAAAACCATGAAATGTTTATACCTTCTTTTTGATAACATAAAATTGGTAAATTCAATTCATTAACTAATTCAACCAATTCATCAAATCCAACAATCGAAATGAATTTTGTTTCTGGAGTAATTGCAATGTTCTCAACCATAATAATTCTTTCTCCATATGATTTGAAAATTTGAGTCACTTCTTTTTCATAATTTGATTTTTTATCAGTTCTCATCTTAATTAATTTAATTAACAATAATATAGATAAACCTAAAGCAAGAACAGAAATAATCAATGGTAATCTTTCTATTTCTATTTCTTCTTTTTGAGCTGATACTAAATATTTATCTTTAGAACTTAAATTCTTATTAATTTTAAAAATGTTATTCGTTACTGGAAAAGAAATAGTTTCATGATGAATTTTTTTGATATTATCTTCACCTATTGTTAAATAAACATTTAATTCTAATTTATATTCTGAGTTAATTGCTATTCCTAATTTTTCTTGAAAACTATTAGCTCTGTTTAACAAATCTCCAGGTTTAACAGTAATTATTTCGTTAATACTAAAGGTGTTTTTCGCTACTATTAATTCACTAGATTTAAATGATTCCTCTTCAAACCATACATCATTTTTTTCTGTAGAACTTTGATCTCCTCGATAACTTCCTACTAATAAACCTTTTATTTCATAATAATATTGAGATTGATCAATTTTTTCATTAGTGTATTCAAAATTAAACGTTGTTGAAATGTTATCTACTAATTTTGTAATATAAACTTGATCCATTGGTAAATATTTATCTTTAATAAATTCGTTTTCTTTTAGATTAACTTTATAATTAATATTACTATTTACTTGATAATCAAATAAGACTTCTTGAATTGTTTTTGAGCGAAAAATATTATACAGATATAATGCTGCTGTAATAATTATTACTATTGAAACAGCAATTCCAAAGGTGTTAAAGATTTTTTTAACTTGTCTTTTTTTCATTTTGTTCTCCTAATTGTTTATTGAATTTGAATCATCAATTTGATTCATTAAACTTTTTACCCAATAATTAGGTAATCCTAATTTTGGAATAATCATAATTATTTTCCCCATGAAATTTTTTTCAGTGATAATAGTCGAATCTATCTTTTGATTATTATCACCTTTAGTTCTGATTCTTATTTTACCATTTTCTTGAAAAATTTCAACTACACGATGAACAATTGAATATTTCTCACGATTATATTGAATAATATCTCCTTCTTTAATTTCATCAATGGTTGTTTTTTTGACAATAACAACGTCTCCAATATGAATTGCTGGATACATACTATTGCTTATAATGTTAATTGGATAAATTGGCGTTACACCTAAAAAGAAAATTAAAATTAATGTTATAACAATAAAACGACCAATCCATTCTTTGGGTTCCTCTATTTCTAATTCAGATCTTGCTGCAAAATAATCTCGCTTCTTAATTTGATGTTCAACTACTAATAAAGTTAAGAAAGGTATTAAAATATGAATTAAAGAAATTATTAACCAATCGTGATTAGGCAAGATTGGTGCGGCCCAAATTGCTAAATTAACAATTAATTGATAAATAATTCCTGGAATTGGCCCAGCTTTTGAGGCGCTTTCTGTTAACAAAATATTTAAAACTACCGTTGGGATTAAACTAGTTCCTAAAAATTTGAATATTCCAGCTAGATCAGATAATGAAGTTTGAAAATTGAAAAAATTAATAGATATTAATGAAAATAAGATGACAATCATTATCTTCATTATAGTTTTATATTTATTTGGGGTTGCATTTATTATTGAACTTCTCGTGATTTCAATTAAAAACAATGTCGATCCAGCCATCCAAAGATTATATAATATTCCAATTAAAGAGTTATCATAAGGGTTTTTTGCAAAACCACTAATAAAGATACCTAATGAAAAATTAGTCACTATGAACGCTAAAGCTGCAATAAAAAAAACCAAAAGAAAAGAACGTTTGTGTTTAAAAACATAGTTTTTATTTGTAAACACAAAAGCACTTGAAAAAATAGTAATTAAAATCCAAAACAAAGGATTAATTACATAATTATATAATACTGGATCACTTGTTTTTAAAAATGCCCAAGATAAAACATAAAAAATAAAAATCAAAGACATGATAATACTAATTTTAATTAAACTACTCTTTTTATTCATTTTATTACCTCTATAATTTAAAAAAGATGGCATTTAAGCCATCTTTTTTAAATACCTATTATACTTCTTGTGAATATTCAACGATAATTCCAAAGTCTTCACTTAATGAATGCGCTTCTTCCACATCAGAATCATATTCTACAGTTATATCAACTGGAATACTAGCTCCTGGAGCTAAAGTTTGATCAATTGAAAAACTAGGGCTGTAAGTAACAATAATATCACTAGATACTGGATCAGTAGTTGTAATATTAGTTATCACAGCTGGTAAATTTCCATTGTTTTTTACATTAACTGTTACTGTAACACTAGATCCAGGTTTTTGTAATACAGGATTAAAATTTAATACTGTATCTCCTGAAGATAATGTTGGTGCATCCATATTAACGCCATTATTATTTGACATAACAGGATTATCCCATACGATTGAGAAATCTGCGTCAGCACTCGCTGTTCCTGATAAAGCGATTGTTTGTGATAATATCGCATAACCAGATACCATAAAGATAACTACGATTAACAGAACGTAAATAAGCATTTTTGGATTTCGTTTTTTGTTTGATTTTTTCATTTTTCCTCCTTCTAAATAAGATAAGTTACTTCTATCTTATCCTTAATTTTAAGTATATATGAGGTTTATATTTAAGACAATCTATTTGTAAAACAGTTTACATTTGTTTTGTTGTCTTTTTATTACATGTTATAATTATCTTGGAGTTGATTAAATGAGAAAGAAAAGAAAAAATAAAACAACATTATTAATTTCAATTATGATGATAATTACTTTTGGTTTAACAATTGGTTATTCTTATTTAACTTCTGAACTTGAAGTAAATGGAACTATTAACGTTGTGGTAAATCAACCTCAATTAAATAATGAAATAATAAAAGATAAAAAAGGAAGATATACAGTTCAAACTCCAGGGCACCCTCGGTTAAATTTTGTTTCTGAAACTCTAATTAACAATACTTTGACAACAACTTTTTCTGTGAAGAAAAAACATAAAAATGTTCAAGATTGGAATAGTATTATTAAATATGTAAATAAAAGTAATGATGTTTTAACAAATGGAACTTATAGTATGACTACTACTTGTTCTAATCTCGTAAATAATTATTTAGTTTTAAGTTCATCAGAAATTGCTTTTAATCAAAAAGTTACCTTTACCGCTAATCTAAGTCATTCTACTTTAAATTTTGGTAACTGTAACATTACTTATACGATTAGTTATGAAGTTAACGGTATAAAAAGATATTTCTATTATATAATTAAAATTTTATAATAAAAAAAGTAAGTTAAACTTACTTTTTTTATTCTTTAGTTCTCTTGCTAACAAATAATATAATGAAAAATCCTAATATAAAACTTAAAATACTTAATAATATATCAAATCCTTGAGGTAAACCAGGATATATTTCAATTAAAGAACCTAATACAAAACCTAAAATCAATAAGTAAGTTTTTCTTGGATGTTTTTCAAAACATCTTTCTACTAATTTTAAGATCAAGATTGTTCCAATAAAAATTCCTAAACATAAACTAATTAAATAATCAATTTGTAATTTGTTTATCGCTTCAATTGTCAACTCATAAAGACCTAAAGTTAATAGAAAAGCTGAAGTACTCATTCCTGGTAAAACGAAAGCTATAGCGGTAATAAAACCAGCTATAAATAAAAATAAATAGTTAATCCAACCACTAAGAGTACTAAAATCAACTAAATTTGATTTGCTCATTGAAATTAAAAATAAAAATAAGAAACCAATCAATAAAAAGATTAAATCTTTTGAAGACTTTCCTTTAACATTTGTTTTTTTGTATATAAATGGAACGCTTCCTAAAATCATTCCAATAAATAGATAAATAATAGGAAAATAAAATTTATCCATAAGTGATCCCATAAATTTACTGACTAAAACAAAGCCTATTAATGCTCCTAAAGCTAGTTTACTTAAAAAGAATAAATTACCTTTGATATCTTTAAAAAAGCTGCTACAAGCCTTAATCATTCTATGATAAACTCCTAAAACTAAAGCTGTAGTTCCACCACCCATTCCTGGAATTAATGTAGAAATACCAATAAATATTCCTTTGATAACATGTATTAAACTTTTCATATTTACCTCTTCTATCTTTTTTAAATTATAACATTTTAATTCAAATAAAAAAACTTATTTCTAAGTTTTTATTCATTTGGTATCCTGGCAGGGATTCGAACCCCGGACCGATGCCTTAGAAGGGCATTGCTCTATCCAGCTGAGCTACCAGGACAGTTAATGTGTATAAATTAATACACACTGATTATATAACAACTTTTTTTATTTATCAAGATTAATTTCTTGATAAATATTTACCATCTGTTGAGGAAATAATAATTGTTTCTCCTTCTCCAACAAATAAAGGAACTTTAACAGTTAAACCTGTGTTTACTACCGCATCTTTCATCGCTCCAGTTGCAGTATTACCTTTTACAGCTGCTTCAGTTGAAACAATGGTAACTTCTATCTTTTCAGGTAAATTGACACCAATTAATTCCCCTTTATAAAATACTAACTCAACATTATTGTTTTCTACCAAATAATTAGATTCGTTTTCAATCTTATCTTTAGATATTTCTACTTGTTCATAAGTTTCATTATCCATAAAATAATATATATCGCTAGCATTATATAAGTATTGCATATCTTTTTTTTCTATTAAAGCTTTTTCTAATTTAACACTTGTATTAAAAGTTTTTTCAATTGTAGCTCCTGTTTTTAAATTTTTAATTTTAGTTCTAACAAAAGCAGGCCCTTTGCCTGGTTTAACATGTAAAAACTCAAGTACTAAATAAATGTTATCATCTAATACAAAAGTCATTCCATTTTTAATATCATTGATATGAAACATAAATAATCACCTTTCTTAATAAAAAATAAGCTTAAGGCCTATTTCTTTTCTTTGTGAACAGTTGTTTTTTGGCATCTGCTACAATATTTTTTTAACTCTAAACGATCTGGAGTATTTTTTTTATTCTTAGGCGTACGATAATTTTCTTCCTTACAATCAGTACATTGTAATGTTACAAGCTCTCTATTGCCCGGTTTTGCCATGGATATCCCTCCTCTTTTCTACCTATTCATTATATCAAAGAAATTAATAATGTCAAAGAATTATTTATCTTTTTATTGATTTCTTATATCTTCAAGTAAATTTTGATTAAATTTTTTATTTTTTATCATTTCAATTTCATATTTATATGGTGGAAATGAATGGTTATTATCTTCTAAATCAACTACATATGGAGTTTCTAATATCTTAGGAACTTCTCGTAATTTAGGATGATAAATCATTTTAATCAAATTATCAAACCCAATAGTTCCTAATCCAAAGTTAGCATGACGGTCTTTGCTTTCGCCTCTTTCGTTTTTGCTATCATTTATATGGAAACAACCAATCTTAGATATTCCAATAATTTTATCTATATCATTTAAGATTAAATCAAAATCATTCATATCATAACCAGCATCGTTCAAATGACAACTGTCTAAACAAATTAATAAACGTTCTGATTTATTGACTTGATTAATAATACTTTTTAATTCGGAAAATGTTTTGCCAACTTCGCTACCTTTACCTGACATTGTTTCTAGACAAAGATATACATCTGTCTTATCTGTTTCTAAAACTTTATTTAAAGTTAAAGCAACGTTCTTAATTCCTTCTTCTTCTCCTAAACCAAGATGATTCCCAGGATGAATAATAATTTTTTTAATTCCTAATTTTTGACATCTATTTAATTCTTCACTTAAAAAAGATACATTAAAATCAAAGTTCTTCATATTTGCTAAATTAATAATATAAGGAGCATGAACAACGACATTATTTAAAGAAATGCTGTTTTCCTTCATCAACTTATATGCTGATTCTGTTAAAGAATCATCTATATTAGATCTTAAAGTGTTTTGAGGTGCTCCTGTATAGATCATAAATGCATTTGCACCATAACTTAAAGTTTCTTGAACGCAACCTAATAATTGCTTTTCTCTATTAAAAGAAACATGAGATCCAATTATAATATCCATCTTATCACCTCTATTAATTATACCAAAAAAAAAGATATTTTCATATCTTTTTTAACTTAATTATTTATTATGGAGTAACTGTTAAAGTATTTCTTGTTCCAGTTGCTGTATATGCACCAAATTCACTTGTGGATTTAGAAATAACTGTAACTGTTACCGGATTTAAACTTGTAATAATACAAGCTTCACCAGTTGTATTAACAACATAATTATCAGCATTTGCTCCATAAGCAGTTAATCCATTTTCTGTCATATAAAATGGTGCTCCTTCAGTAGGTGCATTTTCTGGAAGAATTGTTTCATCAACTATTGTTCCAGCATCTCTTTCTAACATTTTGTACTCGATTCCTTTGATAATTAATTTAACGTCAGCTTCGAATGATGATCTTTTAGCACTATTTAATATTCCTGTAATACTTGGTACAGCAATGGCTAAAATAATTGCTAAGATTACAATAACTGCAAGTAATTCTACTAATGTAAAACCTTTTTTGTTCATTTTTCTTTCTCCTCCTATTTTTATTACACTTTAAATATATCACATTGCTTTTTAGTAGTCAATTTATTTTATATATTGTGTAAATCAAGTATCATTAGTCGATCTAATTTTAAACAAAAAAAAGATATTTGCATATCTTTTTTAACTTAATTATTTATTATGGAGTAACTGTTAAAGTATTTCTTGTACCAGTTGCAACATATGCTCCAAATTCACTTCCAGAAGTAGATTCAATTCTAACAGTAACTGGATTTAATGATGTAATTGCACATCCTTGACCTGCTGTCTCACTTACTACATAGTTAGCTGAATCTGCTCCATAAGCAGTTAAATCTTCACCATCCATTTGCCCAACACCTGGTGCTGTACCAGAACCGGCATCTGCTTCTAACATTTTGTACTCGATTCCTTTGATAATTAATTTAACGTCAGCTTCGAATGCTGATCTTTTAGCACTATTTAAGATTCCTGTTATACTTGGAACAGCAATAGCTAAAATAATTGCTAAAATTACGATAACTGCTAATAATTCTACTAATGTAAAACCTTTTTTGTTCATTTTTCTTTCTCCTCCTATTTTTATTACACTTTAAATATATCACATTGCTTTTTAGTAGTCAATTTATTTTATATATTGTGTAAATACATTTACATCTCTCTAAATTTACTAATTAAATCATTTGGTTGTAATGAATCAATCAACGATGTCCCTAGAACTACTAAATCGGGTTTATATTTTGATATCTCTTGATAATTGATTAAATTAATTCCTCCATCAATAGATACTAAAACATTTACTTGTTGATTATTAATTTCTTCTTTTAAAGATTTTATTCTACTTAAGGAATTAAATAAAAATGGCTGTCCTCCATATCCTGGATCAACACTCATTATTAAAACTAAATCTATCTTTTGTAAGTATGGATAAATACTTTCAATTGGTGTTTGTGGATTTAAAGATATTCCACATTTAAAACCATAATCTTTTATCTTATTTAATAATTCTTCGTCTTTTAATATTTCATAATGAATCGTTACATATTCTGTATTTAATCTTTTTAATGTTTCAAAGTAATTATCAGGATTATTAACCATTAAATGAACATCTAATGGTTTTTGGAAAGAACCTTCAAACTTATTTAATTCTTCTAATGAAAAAGATATATTAGATACAAACTCACCATCCATAACATCGATATGAAAATAATCAATATCTAATTGATTTAATTCATTAATGGTATCTAAGTTTCTTTTAGATAAAATTGATGCTGAGATTTTAACCATTTTATTCATCCTTTTCTTTAATAAATTTACAATAGTTTTGATATCTTGATTCTAATATATCAGCTTGTTTAACTGCACAATTGTTTTCATTAATATGATAACAATCTCGATATTGACAATCATCTTTATATAAATCAAATTCTTTAAAAGAATCTCTGATTTCTTCCTTACTCATTTGTTCTAAACTAGCCATAGAAAAACCGGGAGTATCTGCTACTAAGCCAGATTCTATTTCTAATAGTTCAACATGTTTTGTTGTGTTTTTACCTCTTCTTAAACTTCTACTAATTTCATCAGTAATTAAATTAAATTCAGGATTTAATTTGTTTAAAAGAGATGATTTTCCAACTCCACTCTGTCCTGCTACAACTGTTACTTTATTCTTTAATAGTTCTTTTAATTTATCTATATCGTTGTTATTGGTAACTGAGTAACCAATTTTTTGATAATAATCCATTATTTCTTTTATATCAGATTTATTTTCTAATAAATCTAATTTAGTAAAACAAATAATTATTTCAACATCATGATATGAAATAATGCTAATCAATCGATCTAATAAATATAAATCTAGTTTTGGTTTCATAACACTTACTACAATAATAGCTTGGTCAACATTAGAGATGGGCGGTCTTATCAATTCATTCTTACGAGGATAAATTTTATCAATTATTTTTTGTTCTTGATCGATTTCAACTATATCTCCAACTAAAAGTTTATTGTTTTCTTGTTTTAATTTACCACGAGCACAACAAAGATAAACTTCTTTATCAGTCTTTACTTTATATAAATTAGAAATGTTACCAATAACTCTACCTCTCATTAAACTTCCTCTGATTCTTCTTCAATTAGCTCTTCTTCAATTACTTCGGGTAATTCTTTAGAAATAGTAACTCGAAGAGTTACACCCTCTATAATTGGATCTTGAGTACTTCTACTCTGATAAATAACTAGATTAGGAGAAACTGTATCTGTTTCTTCATAGGTAACATTTAAATTTATATTATATTCTGTTGCAAAAGCTTGAGCATCATCTAATGTCCATCTTTCTCCAACCATATCTGGATAACCTTCATAAATATCTGGTAGATATAGAATAATTTCATCACCTTTTTGAAGTTTAGTTCCTGGTTCTTGATCTTGTCCTATAATTTGATTACTTTTATCACGATAAGTTTCTATATTTTCAACCGTTCTCTTTTCTTGTTTAACAATTATTCCAGATAATAACAAACTGTCTCTTACTTCGTCATAATCTAAACCTGTATAATCAGTTATTTCGATTAATTCAACACCTGTTGATTCATAAATTTTTATTGTTGTTCCTTTTTTTATTAAACGATTTTTACTTGGTGATGTTTTTATTACATAACCAATCGGAACTGTTTCACTAGATTGTTTAATAGTTTCTAATTCAACCTCAAAACCAACTTTTTTTAATTGAGATTCAGCTTCTTCTACTGTCAATAATGAAACATCTGGCACTTTTACATCTGGTACTTTTGTTAAAGCTGGAACAATTAAAAAGATAGTTATTATTAACAATATTAATCCTAAAATAATTCCACCTAAAATAAAGAAAAGTTTTTTATTAGGCTTAAATTCATCCTTTTTTATTTCTTTGATAACCGGTTTATCTGTTTCTTTATTATCTTTAAGAATTGGTTTAATAACTTTAGTATCTTCTAAATCTTGTTCTAAATATTGATAAATATATCTTTGTTCATTAACACGATTTTTATCTAAGCAAGTCTTTAAATCATCATACATTTCTCGAGCATTATTATATCTATTTTTTGGATTTTTAGCAGTTGCTTTTATAATAATGTTTTCAATACTTTGTGGTAAATCATCAATTTCTCTTCTTAAAGAAGGTAAAGGATCTTTCATGTGTTTTAAAGCTATTTCTACAGCGTTTTCTCCTTTAAAAGGTAATTTACCTGTCAATAATTCATACATTAAAATACCTAATGAATAAACATCACTTTTAATGGTACTTCCTTTTCCTGAAGCTTGTTCAGGAGGTAAATAATGAACTGATCCCATAACAGAATTAGTTTGTGTCAACTGAGAACTATTTAAAGCCATAGCAATTCCAAAATCTGTTATTTTAACTAATCCATTATCTAAAATTAAAACATTTTGAGGTTTAATATCACGATGAATAATATAAGCATCATGAGCATGAGACATTCCTTCTGTTAATTGTAACATAATATCAACTACTTCAGAAAATGTTAATTTACCTCTTTTTTTAATCAATTGTTTTAAAGTTCTTCCTTCAATATATTCCATAACAATATAAAAATTACCATCATCTTCTCCAACATCATACATTTGAACAACATTAGGATGATTTAATGAAGAAGCCGCTAAAGCTTCTCTTTGAAAGCGACGCACAAATTTTTCGTCAGACGCTAAATCTCCTCTTAAAACTTTAACAGCTACTTTTCTTTCTAAAATTGTATCTTGTGCTAAATAAACGTTAGCCATACCACCTTCACCAAGGATTTTTAAGATCTCATAACGATCATTTATCTTTTGCCCCTTTATAATCATCTTATTCACCACTTTCTTTTAAAAGATACGCTATCGAAATATTATCGCTACCACCACGATTATTACTTTTTTTTATTAATCTCAAAATTTTTTCTTCGATAGTTAATTCTTTAGTTGTTAAAACTTTAGTGATTTGTTCTTCATCTAACATATTTGTTAACCCATCGCTGCATAACATAATAGCTTGAATTTCAGTTTCAACATCGAAAATATCTATTTCTATTGGATCGTTAGCGCCTAAAGCTCTCATTAGTACATTCTTCTTTGGATGTTTTTTTGCTTCTTCTTCAGTTAACTCTCCTGTGTTTATTAATAAATTAACTAAAGTGTGATCTTTAGTAACTTTAAATAATTTGTCATCTTTCAATACATAACCAGAGCTGTCACCAATATTTCCGAAAACTAAATAATCAGAAGTTAAAATAGCCATAACTAATGTTGTACCCATTCCTTTGCTCTCTTCATGATTGTTAGCGTAATCAAAAATCATCTCATTTATTTTTTTAACATTTTCTCTCATAAAATTAACAGCATTAGCTTTATCACCAATACTCTCATATTCTAAAAAAGCATTTCTTATGTATTCAATGGTAATTGATGAAGCTGTTTCACCATCTTGATGACCACCCATTCCATCAGCTACTGCTAATAGATACTCTTTATTATTATTTTTAACAATAATGACACTATCTTCATTATGTTCACGAACTTTTCCAGCATCAGTTAAATAATATGTTTGCATTTGATTTCCCACTTTCTAATTGGTTGATCTTAATTGACCACAGGCAGCTGAAACTTCACTACCAAATTCTTTTCTTATTGTAACATTTATCTTATTCTTTTTTAGTATATCATAAAATGCCATAATTTTTAAATGGCTACTCTTTTTAAACTGTAAATGACTTGTTTCATTATAAGGTATTAAATTAACATAACAATTTATTCCTCTTAAAAGATCTGCTAAAGCTTGAGCGTCCTCTAAAGAATCATTAACATTATCTAACATAATATATTCAAAAGTTATTCTTCGATTTGTTAAATCATAATATTTTTTTAAAGCTTTAAATAACTTTTCAATTGGATAAACACGATTAATTGGCATTAATTTATCTCTTAACTCATTAGTTGGAGCATGTAAACTTATTGCTAAATTAATTTGAATGTTTTCTTGACTTAATTGTTCTATTTTAGGAACAATTCCACATGTAGAAACAGTAATATGACGAGCTCCAATATCAATACCTTGATTAGAATTGATTATTCTAATAAATCTTAATACTGAATCATAATTATCAAAAGGTTCTCCAATACCCATTAAAACAACATGTGAAATTCTTTCTTTAATAGCTGCTTCTACTAATAATATTTGTAAAACCATTTCAAAAGGTTTTAAAGGACGAACTTTTTTTAATCTACCACTTTCACAAAAAGCACATCCCATATTACAACCAACTTCAGTTGAAATACAAAGACTATTTCCATAATCATGAAACATTAATACAGCTTCTATTTTTTCTTGATCAGGTAATAAAAATAAATATTTGTTAACACGTTTTCCTTTTTCTGTTTTTAAAATTGTTAATGAATCAAAAGAAAAGTCTTTTTCTAATTGTTCAATTAATGATTTTTTTAAATTAGTCATTTCTTTAAAACTAGATACTCTTTTTTTGTATAACCATTCATAAACTTGTTTAGCTTTATATTTTTTTTCGTTAATACTTAAAAAATATTCTTCTAAATCAATTATTTCTAAATCATAGATGCTTTTCATACTTCCTCCTATTAAAAAAGTGAAAATTTATTTTTCCACTACAAAATCTTCTACATTATCAATATTTTTATATTTAATATTAATTAAATAATCTTTTGTTATAATTTTTAATTCTTTTAAAACATCATTATTACTAGTAATATAATACTCTTCAGTATCAACTACATACTTAATTGTTTCTGACTCATCAAAGTTAATAACTTTATCTTTTTGTTTATCTTCGGTTAATTTTTCTTTTATGATACTAATATCTAAATATTCATCATTAAATGTTTCTGATACCATTTCATATTCATCAACTTTTTCAAATTTACCATCTTCATTTTCTAAGTAAATTTCACCATAAAAATAATAAACTTTATCTTCGCCTTTAGTAAATAGATTTTTATTAAAAAATCTCTTACCTGTTATTGTTATTTCTGCTTCAGTCTGTAAATCCTTAATTACTGCTTCATATTCATAAATCTTTTTAATATCAGTCCAATGTTTTTCGATTTTTTCAATTGGTTTGGTTTCGGGTTTGGAAACTGATAATAAAAAAAAGAATCCAAAAAAAAGAAGATAAAAGCCGAAGAAAGCTCCTGCTTTTATATATTTATTTTCTAACAATTCTTTAATTCTTTTCATATTATCACCTTTTAATCAAATAATTTGCCAAGTAATAATTTTGGATCTCTCAATCCGTTTAAAAAATCTTTAGCAAACATTCTTGTTTTACCTTCCATTTGTAGTTCGGTAATAATTATTTCACCATTTTCAGTTTTAACACCAATACCATCATCGTAAATAGCTACTATTTCTCCATAATGTTTATCAAAATAAAAATTAGTTCCAATTCTAGAATTCCACACTTTAATTATTTTGGTTTCCAAAATAGTATATGCTCCTGGAAAAGGATTTAATCCTCTAATTAAATTAAAAACTTGACGAGAGGATTTAGAAAAATCAATTTTTTCATCTTCTCTTTTAATATTGCTTGCAAAAGTTGCTCCTGTTTCTTCTTGAATTTTTGGAGTTATTTTTCCTTCAACTAATAAAGGTATTGTTTCCATTAATAATTCTTTACCTAATAAACTTAATTTGTTATGTAATATTCCAACATTATCAGTTTCTTCAATTGGAATTTCTCTTTGAGTTAAAATAGGTCCAGCATCTAATCTTTCTACCATTTTCATAATAGTTATTCCTGTTTTATAATCACCATTAATTATAGCACGATGAAT
>JAAZBI010000068.1 GCA_012513875.1 Mollicutes bacterium | reverse complement strand
TTAAAAGATGAAGTTGATGATTTAATGACAAAAGAGGTAATAATGGCTGTAAAAAGTTCTTTAATTAATATGGGGTTAGGAACAATAAAGGGATTAAAAAAGTAACCATTGTTAAATACTTTTGTGTAAGTTAAATAAAGATATAACTTTTAGGGATGAGCATAATTGATCTTTTAAAAAGTGAATATTGATTAGAGAAGAAAAAATAGAAAAATTAGGATTATTATTAATAAAGTGACCTAAAAAAGGGCAGACTATCCCTATGAGGATAATAAAATGTAAAATATTAGGTTGTTAAAGAACTAGCTAGCTCGTTTAAGCTTGTTTAGAGAACAAATCTTATCTTCCTTTTTATTAACAATTGCAGCAATAGCAACTGTTAAAAGGCATATATGACCTAAGGTATTTAGGTTAGATATGGAAGAAATATTTCTAACAGAAGCATTTTCAAGATTAAGATTTTTAAATCGTGAATTATAGCGTTCTGATTCAGTTCTCTTTGAATAGTATAGTTTAAAATAATCTGATGTATCATCGACGGTTGATCTATAGTCTGTACTGATAGATTTATATTTTATACATCCTCTATTTTTATGACCATTATTATATTTAGGGTGGTTGCAAGGGCATTTAGAGTCATCTTTTGATGTTCTAAATGGACAACAAAATTTTTGTTTTATTGAACCTTTTAGATATTGCTTACCGTCTTTGTGCATTGCTAAACCTGCTTCGCATAGCGGGTTACCGCAAGAAAGAGTTTCAAGAGTTTTGCTATTACGTTTATTTTTAGCAATAAAAGCTTCAGAATGTAAAACATCTTTTATGTAATTATAGTTTGCTTTAGAATCAAAACCCTTATCAGCGAGAATTTTGGAATTTTTTAAACTAAACCAAGAATCTATTTCATCTAAAAAATTAATTAGACTTGAAACATCAGCTTTTTCGCCTGTAAGAGTCACTTCGTAAATTGGCAATCCTGATTTTGCATCACACATTATTAAATTTTTATAACCCCAGTAAAAAGTATAATTCTTTTTTGCATCCTCATTATTTGCAGTGTGGACTCCTAATTTACAGTCCTTATCTGATTTAGGGTGTTTTTCATTAGAAAATTTATTTTTAGAAAAACATTTTGGATTATTATACTTTGTATTTGCTTTTATAGGGGTTGAATCTACAGATACTATTGAGTTATCTATAGCATCTAATTTTATAAGTTCATTTACTTGTGATTTCATTATTTCTTTTAGTAAATTATTATTAATATCATGAATAAAACGTTGATAAACGCTATAAGAAGGTAATGGTTTAGTAATGTCAAATCCACATAACTGAGCAATTTTTAAATTAGTATTTAAAAAATCACAAAGTAGAGTTATTTCTCTAAAATGTTCACAGTTCATAACAATAAACGCTCTAGTAAGAGCGTGGCGTGAATAGCCTTTTGGTCCACGTTTTGATTCAATGAATTCAGGTATAAATGATAAATCTAAATTATCAAATATGCTTTCATAAAAATTAATTGTTGATTGTGAAGTAAATAGATCAACTATGTTAAATATCTCTTGTCTTTTTATCATTTGTTAATCCTCCGTTAGTGTAACTAATTAGTTTGTGTATATAATATTAGTTTTATCCAAAGAGGTAAAAATGATACTAAAAAAATTGAGTGATATAAAAAATCATGGTCTTAAAGACCTTGATATATAAGGGTTAAGAAATATGATTAACCCTAATATTAAATTATATTTGGAGGTGACAATATGATTTTTGGGAGGTTTACAGAGAGAGCACAGCTTGTTTTAGTAGAAGCTCAACAAGAGTCTCAAAAT
>JAAZBI010000009.1 GCA_012513875.1 Mollicutes bacterium | reverse complement strand
TTTCAAAGCCCATTCCTTGGTCAATACATTTTTTTGTTAGTTTTTCATATTCTCCTGTTTGAGTATGATTATACTGCATAAAAACATTATTACCTATTTCCATGTATTTGCCACAATCGCATGCTGGACTACAATTTTCGGAACAAGGTTCTTTTCCGGTGTCATAAAACATTTCGGAATCTGGTCCACAAGGACCAACTCCAGTCCCTAACATCCAAAAATTATTTTTTCTCGGTAATTTATATATATGATTAGGTTCAATTCCTACTTCTATCCAAGCATCATATGCTTCTTTATCTTCAGGGATTTCTTGATCGCCAGCAAAAACAGTTACAAAAAGCTTTTCTTGAGGAATATTTAGATAATCTTTACTTGTTAAAAACTCATAACTCATTTTTATGGCTTCTTTTTTCCAATAATCACCTAGAGACCAGCAACCTAACATAGCAAAACAAGTTAAATGACTAGTGTCTCCTACTTCCTCAATATCAACTGTTCTAATACATCTTTGTACATTAGTTAATCTTTTCCCTTGAGGATGTTCTTCTCCTAAAAAATAAGGAGTTAATGGTTGCATACCAGCAGTTGTAAATAATACTGTCGCATCATTTTCTGGGATCAAAGATGCTTCAGAAATAATTTTGTGATTATATTTTTCATAAAAATTTAAATACATATTTCTAAATTCTTGACTATTAATTTTTTTCATTATTTTACCCCCTTATTAATTTATTCAACTTTTCTTTTAAACCTTCAAGATTGCTGTCATTAAGAAGATATTGATTAAAATCTTTATACTCGTCTAATGATGTTTCAGTAATATGTTTTTGTTGTTCTTGTGTTAAATCAGAAACAAAATTAAGACGATTAATTCTAATAGTTTTAACTTCAGGATAAACAGTTTTTAACAATTCGATTTCGATAGGAAAACGAACATCATCAATAATGATAACATCAAAAAAATATTTCATAATTTCTATATCTTCAACCATTCTTTTAACAAAAAAATCATCTTTACCTAACATTTTGCGAATAACATCGGTGCCTAATTTTTGTAATAATTCTCTAGGTTTTGTTTCTTCTCTACCATCCCAACCAAAAAATTCTTTGGCATAATGTTTGATATACGTACTATATCTAGTTATTATAACTTTTTTATTTAGACTTTCATAAATTTCTTTCATTATTAAAGCAGAGGTAGTTTTTCCATGACGTGCTTTACCTGAAATTAAAATAATTTGTGGTTTATGATCAAAAATTTCCATGTTTCACCTACTCTTCTTTACTATAACTCATTAAATTATATTTTTTATCAATAAAATTAGCGATAACTTTAATTATAGCCATTAAAGGTGCTGCTATAATCATTCCTATTATTCCAAAGAAATATCCAAAAACTAATAAACCAATTAATATAGTAACCGGATGTAATTTCATAGTCTTACTCATAACTAAAGGATGAATAAAACTTCCTTCAATAAATTGAACAATGAGAATACTAATTGTCGTTGCAATTCCAACACCAACACCTTGAGTAAATCCTACTAAAATAGCTGGAGCCGCTCCAATATATGGGCCTAAATAAGGGATAATATTAGTAATAGCACATATCATACCTAATAATAAAGGTGCTTTTAAACCAATAATCATAAAGATGATTGAGCTTAAAACAAAGATTAATAAAGAAGTTGCTAAAGTACCTTTTACATAGCCTAATAAAGAATTATTAGTTTCTTTATAAAGTGTATATGCATCTTTTCTCATTCTCTTAGGTAAGAAATTTAATAAAGTTTTTTCAACACTATCAAAATCAAACAACATATAAAAACCAACAATAATACCAATTATTAATGTTCCTATTGCAGAAAAAGCATCTCCTAAAAAAGTTAAAATGTTTTTAGGTAATTCTACTGTTAAAGATTCAATAAAATTTGTTCCTGATAAGACAACATCGTTTTTAAAGTTTTCTATATTAATAAATTCAATATTTTTAAATCTATCAATAAAATCATTAACCCAATTTATAGCTTCTTTAAAAATAGCTGGTAAAATATTAACAAAATCATTCAATTGATCTAGTAATAAAGGTAACATTCCAACAATTAATAAATAAGTAAAAACTAAAAAGGCGGCATAAACGATAATCGTACTTAATATTCTGTTTAATCCCTTTTTTTGGAAAAATTTAACTAAAGGATTTAATAACCATGCTAGGAAAATACCTATAAAAAACGGTGATAGAATTTGTAACAATAAAATAATAAAATCAAAAACTTTCCAAGCATTTAAAATTAATGTTATAGCGTATATTCCTACAACAAACAATAAAACTAATAACACCTTTAAAATCTTCTTAGTTAATAAAACAACCTCATTAACTTCTTCGTATGCAATTTTGTCTTTTCTAAATAATTTCATTTTTATCTCCTCCTATTAAACATTAAAAATAATCTTAAAATTTCCAATGCGCTAGCTGCAACAGACGCTACATAAGTCATACCTGCTGCAAACAACATCTTTTTTGTTTGTTTCTTTTCTGCTGTGTCTACAAAATAATATTCTTCTAAAAATTTAATTGCCTTTTTTGAAGCATCGAATTCAATTGGCAAAGTTATTAGTTGAAATAATAAACTTGTTCCAATTAAAATCAAACCAATAATTAAAACATTAAAGATTGATGCAAACAAACCTATTAAAAGAACAATATATCCTATTTTAGTAGAAAAATTAACAATTGGTACCAACAAACTTCTTAACTTTAATAAAAATTGATTTTGAGTATGTTGTAAAACATGTCCACACTCATGAGTTGCTACTGCAATAGAAGCTATACTAGTCCCTTCATATATTTCTTTAGACAAATTAACTGTTTGATTAGTCGGATCATAATGATCTGATAAAGTTCCATTAGTTGGTAATATTTTAATGTTTTTTATATTGTTAACTTCTAAAAACTTAGTTGCAATTTCTAAACCTGTAGTTTTTTTATAATTAGTTATTTTTTTATATTTTTGATAACTTGCTTTCACAAAAATTTGTGAACCAATAATTAATATAAAAGCTAATATATATAATAAATATTCCAAGTCAATCACTCCTTATTTTCAATAATTGGCCCATCTTTTGTATCTTTAATAACAATATTTTTTAACAATAAAGTTTCTCTTATTTTGTCTGCTTTGTCATATTGTTTATTATTCTTATAAGTTTCTCTTAATTCGATCAATTCTTTGATTTCAGAATTAATTTCCAAATCGTTATTTTGATTTAAATTTAATGATAAAACTTGATCAAAATCTAAAATTAAAGATTTTTTTGTTTTATCAGAAAGTTTTTTTTCGTTTAAAACTTCATACAAAACAGTTAAAGCATTAGATGTGTTTAAATCATCTCTTAAAGCTGATTTAAATTTATCTTTATATAAATCAAATGCTTCTCTATCTACATTTCCAACTTCAGAAAGATTTTTAACTTTTTGTAATAATTTTAAATAAGCCTTTTGAGCTGTTTCTAAAGATTCATATGTAAATTCTAATTGTTTTCGATAATGAGACCCTAAACAAAAATAACGATACGCTAAAGGATTAAATCCTTTACTAATCAATAAATTTAAAGTTAAAAACTCTCCTTTAGATTTACTCATTTTACCACTTTTATCAGTTAAAAACTCTCCATGTACCCAATAATTACACCATTGATGTCCTAAATAAGCTTCACTTTGAGCTATTTCATTAGAATGATGAGGAAAAACATTATCTACCGCTCCACAATGAACATCAACATATTCTCCAAAATGTTTTAAACAGATTCCTGAACATTCAATATGCCAACCAGGATATCCTTCTCCCCAAGGAGAATCCCACTTTAATGAATGGTTATCGAATTTTGAAGAAGTAAACCATAAAACAAAATCAAAAGGATTTCTTTTGTTTTTGTCCTCTTCAACATCATCACGAGCTCCAACCATCAAATCTTTTTGATTAGATAATTGATAATAATTAGAAGCTTTACTGATATCAAAATAAATATTACCATTAGAAATATAAGCATAATCATCAACTATTAATTTTTCAATAATTTTAATGTATTGATCAATATTATCAGAAGCTTTAGACACTATATTAGGTTTTTTAATGTTTAATTTTTTTAAATCTTCAAAAAAAGATTCAGTATATTTTTCAGCTATTTCTAAAACACTTTTGTTTTCTCTAATAGCTCCTTTTTCCATTTTGTCTTCACCAGTGTCAGCATCTGAAGTCAAATGACCAACATCAGTAATATTCATTACTCGATTAACTTTATATCCTAAATAGATTAAAGTTTTTTCAAAAACGTCTTCGAAAATATAAGTTCTTAAATTACCTATATGAGCGTAGTCATAAACAGTTGGACCACAAGTATACATTTTTACATTATTTTTATCTTTAGGTACAAAGTTTTCTATTTTTTTACTTAATGTATTATATATTTTCATCCTTGTTTCCTCCGTCATAAAATCTATTACTATTTTAACATTATTTAAAAGATTTTACTATAAAAAAACTCTTAATTACCTTATATTAAGAGTTTTAACGTGACCAGGTTTTTCTAAAAACATTGGAGAACCAATATCTTCAATTATTTCCGTAAGTAATACTTCATTTTCAAAAAAAGTATGTAGCTCTTGACTGTTAGCGACATTTATTTGGATTAATTCTATTTTTTCTTCAAGATCATCATTATTATGAGCAATATAATTTGGATCGATTTGTGGTAAATATTGTCTAGAATACTTAACTAAATATCCTAATCTTTTATTGCTAAATGCTGAAGGATTAGCGATTAAATCTTTTAGTTCTTGATAAAAGCTAATATATTTTCCATTAAAACCAGAATTTAACAAACTTTTTCTTGAATCTAAAACACCAATTATATTATTTCTATTTAATTCTGATTTTAATTTAGAAACTCCTTCTGCTAATTCTCTATCTCCTAAAACAATATAATCAAAATTAATACTTGCACATTTGATTATTGCTTTTAAAAGTTCTATGTTCTTTGACACTTTTAAAACCTCCCATAAAGATAATTTAGCATACTATTTAAATAGTTGCAAGTATGCTATAATAAAGACATATAAACATTAGATATATTATGAAAAAAACTACTAAAAGGAAGTGCTCTTTATGAATGAACCTTTAGCAATTTTGATGCGTCCAACTAATATAAATGAAATAATTGGTCAAGATCATTTAGTAGGAGAAAATGGACCAATTCGTAATTTTATTGAAAATAAAAGAATGTTTTCAATGATTTTATATGGAGGACCAGGAATTGGAAAAACAAGTATTGCTGCAGCTGTTGCAAATACAATGAATTTAAAATATAGGTTTTTAAATGCGACAATCAATAACAAAAAAGATATTGATATTGTTATTGAAGAAGCCAAACTTTATCATGGGTTGATTTTAATTATGGATGAGATTCATCGTTTAAATAAAGATAAACAAGATATACTATTACCAGTTTTAGAATCAGGATTAATAACTTTAATTGGGTTAACAACTGCTAATCCATATCATAAAATTAATCCCGCCATTAGAAGTAGATGTCAAATTTTTGAATTAAAACCTTTAACTAAGGATCATATTATTCTAGGTTTAAATCAAGCTATTAAACATAAATCATTAAAAAATATAAAAATTGATGATAAAACTATTGAATATATTGCTGAATTATCTTCAGGAGATTTAAGAAATGCTTATAACTTATTAGAAATAGCTTATTTTTCTTCAAAAAATAAAAAAATAACGATCGATATTATTCAATCAATAAATAGTAAACCTATCTTTCTTTATGATAACAATGAAACTAATCATTATGATTTATTGAGCGCTTTTCAAAAATCAATTAGAGGTTCTGATGTAAATGCATCTCTTCACTATTTAGCTAGATTATTATTAGTAGAAGATTTAGATAGTATTTATCGAAGAATGACCGTTATAGCCTATGAAGATATCGGGTTAGCTAATCCAGGAATGGGACCAAAAGTAGATGCCTGTATTAATGCTTGCGAAAGAGTAGGATTACCAGAAGCAAGAATTCCTCTTGCTGTAACAGTTACAGAATTAGCATTATCTCCTAAATCAAATAGCGCTTATTTAGCTCTAAATAAAGCTTATGCTGATTTAGAAAGTGGAAACATCGATCCGATTCCTAATACAATTAAAATAAGTTCAAAAATTTATAAATATCCACACGATTACAAGGGTTCTTATGTTAAACAACAATATTTACCCAATAATTTAATAGATAAAAAATATTATACTCCTAAACTAACTAGCAAATATGAACAATCTTTAGCAGAAATTTATGAGAAGATTGAAAAATTAAATAAAAAAGACTAATTAATAATCAGTCTTTACTGTTAAATTCAGAATTATTTTGAGTGTTTTCTTTATTTTGGAGCAAATGACGGGAATCGAACCCGCGTCTCCACCTTGGCAAGGTGGCATTCTACCATTGAACCACATCTGCGTTTTAATAGCTAAAAACTATTAAAATAATATCATTTAGAAAATTTATTGTCAATTATATGGTTTTAATTGAATAGTCGTTTCTTTAATATTATCTCCTCGATAATATTTTATTTTTATTTCTTCATCAATTTCATAAGAATATATTTCATATTTTAATTCTAAAGTGTTTTTTACTTTTACATCATTAACACTAATGATAACATCACCTTTTTTTAAACCACTTTCAAATGCAACTGAATTGGCACTTACATTTAAAACGACTGACCCATAGGTTATTTTTTCTGATAAACTAATTTTATTTAAAAATAATATATATTTATCAATAATATCAACTAAAGTAACTCCTAAATAAGGCCTTTTTATTTGTTCTCCTTTTTCTAATTTGTCAATTCTTTTAAAAGCATCTTCAATTGGAATGGCAAAACCAATTCCTTCAACATTATTAATCATTAACTTAGAAGAAGTTATTCCAATAACATGTCCTGACAAGTCAATTAATGGTCCACCACTGTTTCCTGGGTTAATAGCGGCATCTGTTTGTATTACTTTTAAAACCGCTTCATAAGCATTGTTTTCTATTGGATAAGATATCATTCTATCTTTAGCTGAAATACATCCCATTGTTGTAGTACCACTATAGTCAGAATTGAAAGGAGATCCAATAGCATATACAGTATTACCTATTTCTAAATTTTTTGTATCACCTATTTCTGCTACTGAAATAACATGTTCAGAAGATATTTTAATAATAGCAATGTCTCCAACTTCATCATATCCTAATAATTCTCCAGAAACTGTTTCATTGTTATTAAAAGTGATCTTTATTTCATCTGTTTTTTCTACAACATGATAGTTTGTCATAACATAAGCATCTGTTTCATTTTTTTTATAAACAAAACCAGTTCCATTTGATTTAACTTTTTCATTATTATATGTTATAACAACTACAACTGAATCATAAGCTTTCGCTACTGCTTTGGTTCCAGCTTCTTCTATTTTATATACAATTGGTTGAGGATCATTTGTTAATTTTTTATTAGATAATAAAAACATAGCTGTTAAACCTAACCCAAAAGATATAATTAATAATGTTAAAATAATTATTTTTTTTCTCATATTATCACCTATAAATCCATTATTTGTCGCCAATTATTAGGGAAACCTATTCTATTTAAAATCTTTTCTACTGGAATAACATCTACTTTCCCATCTAATAAAGCTATTTCATAATCTATCTCATAAACTAAATGTCTGAATTCTTCCTCACTAAGCATATATTTTAAAATAATAACTAATGAAAAAAGATCGTTTTTTCCATAAATATATTCTTCATCTTCGTTTTGAATATTTAATTTAACATGATAAACATTATCCAATATTCTCATTTGAGTACGATTATCAAACAAAATATCTTCATGAGCACAAACATTACGATAATTAGCTAACATATTTAAAAATATAGAAAAAGCATCTATTTCTAAATGATAAAATTCTGCTAAAGATAACTTATCTTCGACTTTTAAAATATTATAAAATTCACTAATAATACCAAAAGATAATACCTTAACTAAAACCCACATCGGAATATACCCATGTTTGTTTATATAATGCATGGTTGCAGAATGCTGATGTCCATTAACTTTGATTTGTCTTTTCATCTTACCAATTACATCTCTAACTTGCCTACGACGAGAATGATCACTAGTAAAATTTCTTTCGTTTAAATAATCTTTTTCTTTAACACCATACTGTCTAGAAAGCTGATAACTAAATAAAGATTTTAAATTGTTTTCTACAACTAGGATATTTTTAAAAAAAATGTTTCGAATATTACGATCAAAAACAAATAAAGCATATAATTCTCTAAAAGTAGTACCTGGCAAAAAAGTTTTATCAGTTTTTGATTTTAAAAAGATTCTTCGATATCCAATAAGAAAGAAATAATTTTCTCTTAAAACAACTTCTTTAGCCAATTCTTCATTTTCAATTATCAAACCTTTTTCTTTTAAAATTTCTATTTGTTCATCTAATGTTTTAAATACTTTTTTACCTTGCATGATCTATCACCTATTATAAAGTATAACATAATTTATAGAACAAAAAAAGCACAATAATTGTGCTTTTTAATATTAACGTTTTGAGAATTGTGGAGCTTTTCTTGCTTTTTTAAGTCCATATTTCTTTCTTTCTTTTTTACGAGGATCTCTCGTAATAAAACCATGAACTTTTAATTGCTTACGATAAGAATCATCTTTATCTTTATTAGGTTCATCAAATTCTAATAAAGCTTTAGTAATTCCTAATCTAATTGCTCCTGTTTGTCCAGAAAATCCACCACCAAAAGTATCAACTTCGATATCAAATTTGTTTTCCATACCTACTACTACTAAAGGTTGTTTTAAATCCATAACAAGTGTTGGAAAAGGCATATATTCACTAACATCTTTACCATTAACAATAATATTCCCTTTACCTAGAGTCATTCTTACTTTTGCTATAGAAGTTTTACGGTGTCCTGTTCCAGTATAAATTTTTTTATCTACCATATTTTCACTCCTTATTTCATTTCTAATACTTCTGGTTGTTGAGCACTATTTTGATGTTCTGATCCTTCGTAAACAAATAATTTTTTATACATTTGTCTTCCTAATCTACCGTTAGGTAACATCCCTTTTACTGCTCTTTCAATCATTTCGTTAGAATATTTATCTCTCATAACTCTAGCTGTTCTTTCTCTTAAGCCGCCCGGATAACGACTATGGTTATAATAGATTTTCTTATCTAATTTTTGACCAGTCAAGTTTACTTTAGATGAATTAATAACGATTACATAGTCACCGCAATCTACATGAGGTGTATAAGTTGCTTTATGTTTACCTCTTAAAACTGAAGCTATTCTTGAAGCTAATCTACCTAAATTAACTCCTTCAGCATCAATTACATACCATTTACGAACTATGTCTTCTTTTCTTTGCATAAACGTTGTATTCATGTCTTTCTCCTTCCATTTTTTTGTAAATTATATTTACAAATATGGGATTAATAATGTACCAATATCAATACTACTAAAATTTAAAAAATTTGTCAATTAAAAAACCTTATTTTATAACAAAAAAGAAGTAATTTATAATTACTTCTCAGTTATTGTAATTGTTACTCTTTTTGTTTTAGGCATATAGTTTAATCTTAAGTCAGATTTTTCAATTTGAATATCCACATCATAGGTTCCTTTTGTATAACCTTTTAAATCAACATATGCTTTTATTGTTGTAGGATCTATAGCGTTTATTACAGATTCTACTCCTTTTACTATAACAGTTACAGTTCTTTCGTCAAGATTTTTAATATTTGGCACTAAATTAGTAGACAGATTTTGACCACTGATACTAATATTAGAAAATTCTTTAGAAACTTCATCACCTAAAACTAAATTAACATTAACAACATTTTCGGTTATATATTTAACTCCTAAAGGTTTTTTAATTGTTAAATTATAAGTTTTATTTTCTTTCAATCCTTCTACATCTAAAGGGATTTCAATAGAGTTGATTTTTGCCAGCACTTCTTCGGGTCCATAAATTTCTAGTTGATTAAGATTAGAATCAAATTCGGCTATTGCTTTTCCAAAGCTCAATTCTCCTTTTGGCATGAAAATCAAAGGAACTTCTTTTTTTGGAGATGCTATTTCAATTTGTGCATTTACTTTTGATGGGACTATTTCAATGTTTATAATTTGACCTTTTTGATCATACGCTACTAAAGGTAAATTTACCGCTTCTTTTGTTCCAACTGTTGGATCAACAATATTATCAACATCTATTAAAACTTTAACAGATGACACCTTGTCAATTGTATCTTGAGAACCCTTAACAATAACCTCATCTCTATCAATACCAACTTCTGATATTAATAACTTAGAATCTAATTTTTCACTATTTAAAACATCATAACTAATAGTTCTAGCTTCAGATACCTTAGGATAAATAGTTATAGTAACTACTGAAGGATCTAATTTATAAGTAATTGTTTCTAAAGCTTTAGTATATTTTAAATTAACTTTATGAGTTCCAGGCTTTAATCCAGTTAAATCTAATGTAACTTCATTGGAAGCGATTTGTTTAGCTAAGTAAAGATCCGAACTTCTTCCAATTAAAGTTATATCAACTTTTTCAGGTACTCCTTCTAAAACATATGCTTCTTCATTATAATTAACTGCTACTTGTTGATTATATAAAACCTCGGCATTTGTTTCTTGAATTGCGATAGATTCAGTATCAACTAAAATAAAGATAATTAAAGATAAAATTAAGCTAATAATTAGTAAACTACTTTTTTTGTTAATTAACTTTTCAAAACTCCTATTATCTTTGATAAATATTTTTTTAAAAGATACAAATAATTTTGTAATTGGTACAATAATGTATTTATCTATTCTCTTAAATAAACCTAGAAAGAAATATTTTATTTTATGCCTTATCTTCATTTTTTTCCACCTCGGTTTCTTCTTCAGTCATAACTTCGTTTTTTGGTTTTAATTCTTCTAATAAAATTTCTCTAAAATCATCAATTGTCAAATTATAACTTAATTCTCCACCAATAGCAATTGAAATTCTTCCGGTTTCTTCAGAAACGATAATAGAAATACAATCGCTTTCTTCACTAATTCCTAAGGCTGCCCTATGTCTTGTCCCTAATCTTTTAACAACTTTCATATCAATACTTGTTGGGAAAACTGCACCTGCACAACTAATTTTTTCTCCTTGAATAATAACTCCTCCATCGTGAAGAGGATTATCAGGAAAAAAGATAGAAATTAACAATTCGCTAGTAATGTCTCCATATATTTTTTTAGATCTTTCGATATAATCTCTTAAACTAATATCTCTCTCTAAAATAATTAGTGCTCCTATTTTTTCTTTCTTTAAATAATCAACAGCATTAGTGATTTCACTAACAATTCTTTCTCTTTCTCCAACACTTAATATTTTGTGTCTTCCTAAAAGTTGCGTTTTACCAATTTGTTCTAAAACGCCTCTAATTTCTGGCTGAAAAATAATTATAAGTGCTAAAGGACCCCACATAATTACATATTCTAATAATAATCCAATGGTTGTTAATCCTAAAAGATTACTAATTACTTTAATTAATATTATAAATAAAATTCCTTTAAATAATAAACTCATTTTTACATTATTTCTTATATTTTTTAATATAAAATATAAGAAAAGCCATACAATTGCTACATCAATAAGTTTCATAAAAGTAGAAAATATAAAATCTAATGTCATCTTTTTTCCTCCAATATAATCTATCTTATTAAATTATATCACAAAAATAATTTTAACTAAATAAAAAAAAGTTCTTAACGAACTTTTTAAATTGTTTCTATTTCATCTTCTGGATCTAAATCAGAAGGATTAGCATAAGGCATATCAATTTTTTTATCTTGAATATTGCTTAATTCTCCGCTATTTTCCTCAGTTGAAATTGGTTCAGAAAAACTCATTGTTTTTTCTAAATCTTCCACTGGTTGCTCTACTGGTTGCTCTACTGGTTGTTCAACTTTTGGTGCTTCTACTGGTTGTTCGAATCCAAATGGTTTGTATTCTGTTTCTTGTGCTGGTTGTTCAACTTTTGGCGCTTCTACTGGTTGTTCGAATCCAAATGGTTTGTATTCTGTTTCTTGTACTGGTTGTTCAACCACTGGAGTACTATTCATATTATTTGATCCAAAAGAAGAGTTTGTTGTAAAATCAATACTTTGATTATTCATTGGTGCTATATCAACGGGATTAATATTATTTGTTTCAAAAGGTTTTGACTCTAATCCCATACTTTCATTATTAAAATTATTTTCTTTAACTTTAACAGATTTATTTCCTTTTTTTCTGCTTACTAAAAATCCTATTAAAATTAAAACTATTGCTATCCCAACCCCAACAACATATACATAATTTTCTTCTAAAAAAACTAATATATCATTCAACATTGTTTCCATTTATTCTTCCTCCTATTATAAGAATATCATTATTTATTTATTTTTGCAATAATATAGTTTCTTTTTAAATAAAAAAAGATTCTTACGAATCTTTTTATTTTTTTATAACAACATTAATATATATAAAGTTATCATAACAACAATAAACATTGCTAATAATATTTTCCAAATGTTTTTTAACCATTTTGAATATTCTATTTCAAAATATGCTAAACCTGTTAATAAATAAATACTAACCGGTGTAATTAACATAGCTAATCCAAACATTGTTTGTTGAATAAATACTAACAATGGGATTTCTATTGATCCTTGTAACACTGTATTAGCTGCTCCTGTTACATAATTTGTAATATATGTTTCATTTACAAATGCAGCTCCTAAGAATGATACTAAAGAATATGTAAATAAATTAAACCCATTAGTTAATCCCATAATGAAATTAACAATTGTTGTTAATATTCCAGTTTGTGATAAAAATGTGAATGTCATACTTGCTAAAGTTACAAATAGAATAGTTGGTAAGAATTTTTTGATTCCTGATACAATCCCATCATATACTTCATCCCATTTAACTTTATAAATTAAAGCCATAACAAAAGTTACAATAGCTATTAAAATTGAAGTTTCTGTTAACGACCAAGTACCTAGTTCTGGAGTAGTAACTCCTAAAATGCTTTTGAAAATTGGAAAACCAAACAATTCAAATTCAATTAAGAAATTATAGAAATTAGTGAAAATATCTAATTTATACATTTCTACCCAAGGTGTTAAGCCTAAAATAAACATACCTAGTATTACACTTAATGCTGTAATAATTGGCCATAATTTAACTTTCTTTTTACCTGGAATCTTTTCAATAAATAAAATTGATTCATCTATTTCTTCTTTTTCTTTACCTTTTAAAATTTTAGCACAGAAATATAAATATAATCCCATTACTAATATACCTAATATTACTAAAACTAATTTATAAATTCCATAAGTAATACCTGGTTCAACATAAGATGCTATTACTAAATATAAACTTGTAGCATAAAAAGTACCAATATATCCTAATAATATCGATCCAATGATTGATATTAAAGAAACTACTTTACTAAATCCAATACTTAATAAAACTGCCATTAAGAATGGAACAAAGAACATTAATGCATAACTAATACCAGTTAAACTTGTTAATATAATAATAAATGTTGCTAATAGAATAACAAATATTTTTTCTTTGTTTTTAATTAAACTAGTTATTTTTTTTGTCAAATAACGAAGGGCTCCCGTTTTATTAACAACTCCATAAAATATTGCAGTAAATATTAAAAATAAAGTTGTTGGGAAAAACCAAGCTAATTGTAATGATAAATAATAAAATAAATCCCATATTCCAACTGGATTAATTTTATCTACTACCAATGCTCCACTTTCATTAGTTATTGTTGATGGAATTATCCAAGTTAATAAAAAGACAACTCCAATTGTGATTAAAAAAACTATCCATAATTTTTTGTTTTTCATTATATCTCTCCTATCTCTTTTCTTTCATATGTGGAAACAAAATAACTTCTCTTATACTTTCTGTTCCCGTAATTAACATAACTATTCTATCTATTCCTAAACCAATGCCTCCTGTAGGTGGCATTCCATACTCTAAAGCTTCTACATAATCCTCATCCATTTCATTCGCTTCGTCATTACCAAGATTTTTCTCGGTAATTTGATTTTCAAATCTTTCTCTTTGGTCAATTGGATCGTTCAGCTCACTAAAGGCATTACCATATTCATCACCACAAATAAATATTTCGAATCTTTCTGTAAATCTTTCATCTTTGCTTTTTTTTGCTAATGGACTAACTTCAATTGGATGACCATAAATAAAAGTTGGTTCGATAATTGTTTCTTCTACATATTTCTCAAAAAAAGCATTAATAATATGTCCTAATTTAAAATGATCTTCAACTTCAATTTCATGTTCTTTCGCAATTTTTTTAGCTTCTTCAATTGTCATTGTTTGATAAAAATCAATTTGGCATACCTCTTTAATAGCATCCACCATATGTTTCCTAACAAATGGCTTTTCAAAATTCAAGTTATTACCTTTCCATTCTAGATCATAACTATTATTAATTTTGAAAACAATTTCTTTAAAAATATTTTCGCAGAGATTCATCATTCCTTCCATATCGCTATAAGCCTTATATATTTCTACTGTCGTAAATTCTGGGTTATGATTTCGATCCATTCCTTCGTTTCGAAATAATCTGCCGATTTCATAAACTCCATCCATACCTCCAACTATAAGTCTTTTTAAAGGTAATTCAGTAGCAATTCTTAAATACATATCTAAATCTAAAGTGTTGTGATGGGTAACAAAGGGTCTAGCTGCTGCTCCTCCTAAAATTGTACCTAAAATTGGAGTTTCAACCTCTATATAACCTAAATTATCCAAATAGTTCTGTAATACACGAATGATTTTTGGCCTTGTAAAAGCTATCTTTCTAGCTTCTTCATTCATTATTAAATCAACATATCTACGACGATATCTTTCTTCGATATCAACTAATTTGTGAAATTTATCTGGTAAGGGTTTTAAAGCTTTTACTAAATGAACATATTCGAAAGCTTTTATACTTAATTCACCCATGTGAGTTCTAAATATTTTCCCTTTAATTCCAATAATATCTCCTAAATCTGCATCTTCAAAAAATTGATAAGTTTCTTCACCAATATTATCAATTTTTACATAAATTTGAATTTGTCCATATTTATCTTGAATATGGATGAACCCAGCTTTACCTTTAACTCTTTTCGTCATTATTCTTCCTGCTATCGAAACAGAAATGTTTTTAGCTTCTAATTCTTCATTAGTAAAAGCGTCATATGATTCTTTTATTAATTGAGAATTAGTATCTATTTGATATGAACTGCCAAAAGGGTCAATACCTTTTGATAATAATTTATTAGCTTTTTCTCTTCTAACTAATTCTTGTTCTGTAAATTCTCTCATGTAATCACCTACTATTCATTTTATAACATAATATAATTAAAGTAAAGTTTCATTTTCCTGAAAATTATTTAAAATAGTTACTAATTCCGAAACACTTGTAACTTGATTGATTGTTTTTTTAAAATCCGAAGAATTTGGTACTCCTTTAAAATACCATGCTATATGTTTTCTCATTTCTAAAACAACTGTTTTTTCAGGTTTTTCTTCCAACAAATACTTAATGTGTTTTAAAATAAGTTTGATTCTATCACCGATACTAATATCTTGATTCTTGTTTTCAATTATTTCTTTAACTAACCAAGGATTTCCCAATAAACCTCTTCCAATCATAATAGCATCACAATTTGTTTCTTGAAACATTCTTTCAGCGTCTTCTTTAGTTTTTATATCACCGTTTCCAATAACTGGAATTTTAACTTTTTCTTTAACTTGTTTAATAATTTCCCAATTTGACAAACCACTATAGCCTTGAGATCTAGTTCGAGGATGAATAGTAATAGCGCTTGCTCCAGCTTTTTCTATCGTTTGAGCAACTACTATAGCGTTAATTGAGGTTTGATCCCAACCACTTCTAATTTTAACTGTTACAGGGCAAGAAACGCTTTCTACAACAGCTTTAACAATTTCATATATTTTTCCTACATCTTTTAAAAGAGCCGAACCAGCTTGAGCTCTAACTGCAACCTTAGGAACGGGACATCCCATATTAATATCAATAATATCTGGTTTCATATTTTTTTCAATTATTTGGGCAGCTTTTACAAATGACTCCTTGTCGCTACCAAATATTTGTTGTGCGATAGGTCTTTCTTGTTCTGTAAATCTCAACATATTTTTTGTTTTTTCATTATCATAAACAATTGCTTTATCACTGACCATTTCTGCAAAAACAAGACCACAACCCATTTCTTTAACAATTCTTCTAAAGGCACTATCACATATTCCAGCCATCGGTGCTAAACAAACTTTATTTTTTATTTTAATTGGTCCTATGTTAAAACCCATTATCTTCACCTTGGTTTATTGTTACTAAAACAGCATTAATAATATCTTCAACATGACAACTGCGGGACAGATCATTTAATGGTTTTGAAAAACCTCGACATAAAGGTCCTATTGCTTTAGCATTTGCCAATCTTTCAACTAATTTATATCCAATGTTTCCAGAATCAACATCTGGAAATATCAAGATATTTGCTTTACCTTGTAAAGGACTATCTGGGCACTTTATGAAACTAACTTCAGGTACAATGGCAGCGTCTAATTGAATTTCACCAGCAATTATTAAATCTTTCTTTTTGGTTTTTACAATTTCTAAAGCTTTTTTTATTTTTAATGATTTTTCATTAATTGCACTTCCATATGTAGAATGAGAAAGCAAAGCGATTTTTGGTTCCATATCAAAGATATTTATAGCTACTTCTGCTGTAGATAAAGCTATTTCTGCCAATTCTTCTGAAGATGGAGATAAATTCATTCCACAATCTGCAAACAAAAAGAAACCGTCATCTCCAAAGTTTTTATTATCTAATTGTATAGCGAAAAAACTAGAAACAAGAGTATCTTTAGTTTTAGGTTTAACAATTTTTAAACCTGCTTTCATAACTGCAGCTGATTTGTATTGTGCTCCCGCTACAACTCCATCAGCTTCATTTAAACAAAGCATTGAACACGCTAAAGAAAGGTTATCTTTAACCATTTCTTTAATTGAAAGTTCATCAAGGTTAGATATTCTTTTCTTTAAAAATTCAACATATTTTATTTGATTAATTAAATTAGGATCAATAATTTTAATATCATTTAAAGTTAAATTGTTTTTCTTAGCTAAAACTTCAATATTATCTTTATTTCCTATCAATATCATATCTGCTAAATCTTTTGAAGTTAAAAAACAAGCTGCTTTTAAAACTCTTAAATCTTCACCTTCAGCTAAAATTATTTTTTTATTTGGATTTCTTTTAGCTTTTTCTATAAGATTATCAATTTTTGTCATATTCTAACTCCTAACTATAATCTTTCTTTAATTTGTTCGATTATTTCTTCTACTGTTTCTCCTTTAATTAACATTCCATTCATTAAAACAAAAGCACTAACTGCTCCAATAGCACATAAATTTTGACATCCTAATTCAAATTGAGCTGTACTATCTAATTTTAAAATTTCTTCTTGTAATTGATCTGTATATTCTTCATTACAAATGTCACACATTTTATATATATTCATTTTTTTCCTCCTAACTTATAAAAAATAACAATATAATTATTCCTAAAATAATACGATAATAACCAAAAACCTTAAAGTCATGCTTTTTAATATAATTTAAAATTAATTTAATTACTAAAATAGAAACAATAAATGCTGTTACCAAACCAATTATTAGAATAATCCATTCTGTTAAAGAAAAAGCAAGCCCCATCTTAAGTAACTTTAATATTCCTGCTCCTAATAAAGCTGGAATAGCTAAAATAAATGAAAATTCAGAAGCGCTTTTTCTAGATAAACCTAAAATTAAAGCTCCTACTATCGTTGCTCCAGATCTCGAAGTTCCAGGTATTAAGGCTAAAACTTGAAAAACACCTATAAAAAAAGCTACTTTAAAAGTTATATCTTTAATATCTTCTATAACAAATTTTTGTTTATATTTTTCAACTAATAAAATTACTATACCAAATAAAATTAGCATCACTGCAACAACAAATGGATTATATAATAATTCATCAATTTTGTCTTCAAACAGAAAACCACATATTGCTACTGGTATTGAAGCAATAATTATTTTTAACCATAATGATATTTTGTTTTTAACTTCTTCTTTGTTTTTTTGAAAAGGATTTATTTTGTTAAAAAACAGAATGATTACTGCTAAAATTGATCCTAATTGAATAACTACAAAAAATGTATCAATAAACTCCTTTTGAAAGTTCATTTGTAAAAAACTTTCAAAGATTATTAAGTGACCTGTACTACTAATAGGTAACCATTCTGTTATACCTTGAACAATTCCTAATAAAATAGATTTTATTATTTCAATTATCATTTAACACCTCTATACGTTGAATCTAAAATGACATATATCTCCATCTTGCATCAAATATTCTTTGCCTTCTAATCTCATTTTACCATTTTCTTTAACTTTTATTTCATTGCCTAATTCAAAAACATCCTTATAACTTATTACTTCAGCTCTAATAAAACCTCTTTGAAAATCTGTATGAATGATTCCAGCACATTCTGGAGCTTTCATTCCTAATTTAAAAGTCCAAGCTTTTACTTCCATAGGTCCACAAGTAAAAAATGTTCCTAGCCCTAATAATCGATAAGTAGCTTTAATTAATTTATCTAAACCACTCGTTTCAATACCTAATTCTTCAAGAAACAAATTCTTTTCTTCGTCATCTAATTCACTAAGCTCCGATTCTATTTTTGCACACATTTCAATAACATCATTTCCCTCAACTTTGGCGTATTCTTTAACCAATTCAACATATTTATTAGATGTTTTAATATCTTGTTCACTGATATTTGCTAAAAAAATAATCGGTTTAGCTGTTAGAAGATGATAAGATCTTAAAAGAATTTCTTCTTCTTTAGTAAATTCCATTTTTCTAACTGATTGATTTTTTAATAAATGATCTTTAACTTTTCTTAATAAATCGACTTCTATTAAAGCCTCTTTATCTTTAGTGTTAATCGCTTTCTTTTCAATTCTAGACAAACGATTACTAATAATATCTAAATCCGCTAATGCTAATTCAATTCCAATTGTTTCAATATCTCTAATTGGATCAATACTATTATCAACGTGAATAATTTCACTATCATCAAAACAACGAACAACTTCGCAAATAGCATCAACTTCTCTAATGTGAGATAAAAATTTATTTCCTAAGCCTTCGCCACTAGAAGCTCCTTTAACTAAACCAGCTATATCTTTAAATTCATATGTGGTTGGTTTCACTTCTTCTGGACTATAAATTTGTTCTAACATTTCTAATCTTTTATCTGGCACAGTAACTAATCCAATATTGGGATCAATCGTTGCAAAAGGATAATTAGCTGCTAATATATTTTTTTTAGTAATTGCATTAAAGAGAGTTGATTTACCAACATTTGGTAAACCAATAATTCCTGCTGTTAAACTCATAGTAACCTCCTAAACTGTCGGATATGTTCCAAAACCAATTGGTAAACCAATTATATACCAAGATATAATTAATATTAACCACAATAAGAAAATCGCAATAATATAAGGCCATAACAATCGATAACAATTTGAAAAAGAAATATGTTCATCATTTTTGTTATATAGTTCTAAATAACCTATTAGCATAATAAAATAAGTTGATAAAGGAGTCATAATATTTGAAGCACTCTCTCCAATTCTAAAAATAACTTGAGAAAATTCTGCTGTTATATTTGATTTCATCATTGAAGGAATAATTACTGGACTCATAATAGCCCATTTTGTAGCTGATGATGTTAAAAATAAATTTGCTATAAAAACAACAATAATAATTAAAACAATCAATGGTAAAGCAGAAAAATTTAAATTATTAACTAAATCTATTAAATAAGCATTAAAAACAACACCTATATTACTTCTTCTAAAGATTGCTATCAATTGTGATGCTAAAAATAATAAAACTAAAAAACTTCCTATTTTATCCAATGAACTATATATTATTTTTGAAAATTCTTCTTTTGTTTTAATTGCTCGAGAACCAAATCCATATAAAATACCACTAACAAATAAAACAATCGAAATTAAATAAGTTATTGAAGATGAAAAATACGAACCATTTCCATATAATTGATCAAGATAATTAGTTTTGTTCATATCTAAAAGTAATCCTGATCCTGGCAATCCCGGAATTGTTATATATATAAATAGTAATAATAAAATAATTCCGCCAATGCCCGCTAAAAACAAGCCGTTTTTTTCACTTTTAGTAACAATTAACTCCTCTTCAGTAACAGGATATTTGTTAAGTTTATAAAGAGTAATTTTTTCTGTAATATATGTAATTAAAAACGCTAAAGAAATAGTCCCAGCAATCATGAAAAATAAATTAGTATGATTTCCTAAAACAAAATTAGAATCAATTAATTTAGCTCCTGATTCAGTATAAGGCAACAAATTATATTCTAAATTTGATAAAACAAAATTAATTCCTTGTCCTGAAATTAAAGCCACAAAGGAAGTGATAATTGCTCCAATTGGATTACGATTATTATAATAATAAAATAATGCTGCTAAAGGAATTAAGATAACAAAACCAGTATCACTAATAAAAGTAATAATAATACTAATTAAAGCTAAGAAAAATGTCATCCAAAAGCGATTTATCTTTTTACCAAAACGAGTAAAAAGATGCTTTAATAGTCCTGTTTTTGTCGCCACACCTATTCCAATCGTTGCTATTAAGAAAGAAGCTACAGGTGCAAAACCTACAAAATTAACAAAAGCATTACCAATGATATTTTTTAATTCTGAAAAATGAAATAAATTAACAATACCAACAATAGTTGATTCAATGTTGCCAGTAACTGCATCTACTTTTAAATAACTAGTTTGTAATCCTATTTTGTTTCCTATTAAACTTGCTATCATTGTTATAAGAATTAACAAACTAAAAGAAATAATTGCATTACCAAAAAACTTTTTTGATTTATGTTCTTTCATTATTATTCCTCCACAACTTTTTTAATTTTTTTATCAAAATCAATACGACTCATCATAATTGAATGATTACATTTTAAACATTTAATTTTAATATCTATACCA
>JAAZBI010000094.1 GCA_012513875.1 Mollicutes bacterium | reverse complement strand
TTGTGATTTATTCTTATAAGCATTTTCTAAATTTTTAAGTTCATCTTGTCCAAAACAAGTCGAAAAAGAAAATGCACAAATCAATAATAAAATGTATCTCATGTTTTAATTTTAAGTTGTGGCTAACATAATAGGATTTTATGTCCAGTTACTATAAAGTTATGCTGTAGATCAAAAGTAATTAAAATTTAACAGGTTATGCAGTGGTAATTAAGTAATTGGATATAAAATATAGTTGGACTAAGCCGATGTAAGGGAAATAGAGTTTTAATAAGGACTTAGTATTTTTAAAGTTCCTTGGATGAGTGCAAGAAAACTGGATGGTTGAGTGGTTTAAGATGTAATGCCTACGGTTGTACATTAATTTTTAGTTTCATTTGGATATATGTTCTCCTTTACAACATCCTTGTTGTTGTTTGATGATCATTATGTATGTTAAAGAACTCGCGTTAGAACAATTGTTTTGGCGGAGGATATAATGGTCGCAATAATTCTGCGCCACAAATTGAACAACGATTAATCTGCTTTCCAGTTAATAGAAAGATTACAGTTGACATTTCCAGGGCTGCATAAACTGCTTGTATTGGCTTGCAACCTAATAGTTCGAAGCATTGGCTGAGTTTTGTTGCTCTGTTCACGCATGCAAAGATTCCAAAATATCTGATTTTATAAAACCCTGAAGGCAGAATGTGTAACAAAAACCGCCGGATAAACTCCTTTGTATTGAGGGTCATTTGCTTCTGACGGTTGTGGTCACCATAATCTTTCCAACGGAATAAAACATGGTTATCATCAGCTTCCATGATTCTGTTTTCCGATATTGCCACACGATGGGTATACCGTCCAAGATAAGTAATTATCTGGCCTGGACCTGCAAAGCACTTTTTGCAATAGACCACCCAATCTGTTTTATAGAGTTCGTTTTTAAGTCCCTCAGGAGTTTTAAATTCAACGTGTTTTTCTGGTAGCATTAGTTTTCCATCCCTGAGAGCTTCAGACAACAACCTGACATAACAGGCCCTAAAAATCCTTGATAATGCTCTGACCGGTACAAAGAACTTTTTTGAACTTCGCACCCATTGCCATCCATCCTGATCCAACCCACCCGCAGGAACTAGCATGTGTATATGGGGATGCAGTGTTAGTGTTTGGCCCCATGTATGAAGTACGGCTAGGGCTCCTGTCTGTGCTCCTAAAAAAGATGGGTTATTTGCTGCCTTTTTTAAAGCATGCCATGATGCCTCGAACAAAAAATCGTACATCGGACCATGGTTTAACATTATCAAAGGGTTTAATACCTCAGGGATAGTAAAAACAATATGGAAGTATCGTATAGGAAGTAATTGTGCCTTCACATGATCTACCCACAGCTGTTGCTTTATCCACTGACATCTTGGACAATGACGATTACGACATGAGTTGTATACTACCTCAACATTACCGCAGTTCTGGCAACGATAACTATGCGACCCCATTTCTGCTCTGCGGCATTGCTCAATTGCCTTCATCGCCTTAGTCTGAACAGGTGAAAGCAAGTGATCTCTGCGGAACTCTTCGCCACTCCGAATAAAGATCTCTTGTAACCTTATCCGGTTTTTATTCTCCCCATACATGGATTAATCCCTTAAATGATCAAATGGACTGGTAATTGAGCCCGGATCAAAGTTCTGAAGATGGGTATAAATGGTGGTCGTCCTTATGGAGTTGTGTCCTAAAAGCGTTTGGATTATCCTTAAATTAATTCCTTGTTCCAGTAAATGTGTAGCAAAACTATGCCTGAGTGTATGAAAACTGGCTGGTTTGCGTATGCCGGCTGCGGCCATTCTGTGCCTAAATAACTCTTGAATGGTGCTATGGCTTAATGGCACTCCTTTTTGTCTTCCTTCAAACAAATAGGATTTAGGTTGGTAATATCGCCAGTATTCCCGTAGTAATTCCAAAATTTGTTTTGATAATATCGTATATCTGCTTTTATTACCCTTCCCATTTGATACGCGTATTTGCATTCTCGAGGAATCAATATCGGATAACCTTACCTTACAAACTTCATCAAGTCTTAACCCTGTTGAATATGCAAATGAAATAATGGCACGATGTTTTAAATTTATGGTTCGTTCTATTATTCTTAAAATCTCTTCTTTTGAAAATACAACAGGTAATTTCTTTTCTCTTCTTGGTCGTGATATTTTTATTACAGTCCAATCCTTTTCTAATACACCTGTCATTAGAACCTTGTAGGCACTAATCACCTGATTTATATTAGATATTGAGGTCTTCTTACTTTGCAACAAAGAATACAAATATTCTTTAAGCTCCTCTGGGGTAATTGTCTCTGGAGTTCTATTGTAAAACTTACTCAGGTTTAAGATACAGGAAAGGTATGTATCAATAGTCCGCTTGCTGTAGTTTTTCAGCTGCATGTGGCGCAGCATTTGTTCCCTTAATCTTTTCATGGCGATATGTTTTTAGTTTCATATCACCATATAACAACAAACTATGTATTGGCAGGATTACCGCCTTTTGGGCGGTTTAGTTCAACGGATTGGCGGTATGTTTTTGTTGCCGATTTCGAAGCACTGTCATGTCAAGTTACACGAAAGTTTATTAGATGCAGAAACGCTCAAATACCCACTATCTCGGCAATAAAATATACCGCATGTTGGCAACTGGTGTTCAGTCCCTCTATACATTTTCAATACCTAAATTTCTATAAGTTTTAATCAAAGCTTCATGATTGTCCGTAATAATTAATATTTTATCTTTTTCTTTTAAAATAGTCTGGCCCGTTGGAACAAAGTAATTACCTTCACGATTTACCATAACTGCCAATGTATTGTCAGGTAATGACAAATCCATAAGCAGATTCCCTTTTTCCAGTATTTTGGCTGTGATCTCAATTTCTGTCATAACTGATTTTATATCGTCTGAAAAATCAACATCAAAATTTCTCATTTTCTTAATTTGTCGTGGCTTTTCGGCAAGATTAAGCCAACGTGCAATTAATGGCAGTGATGTTCCTTGTACTATTAATGAAATTAAGGTGCAGAAAAATACAATATTAAATATTAGTCTTGCATGTGGCACATTCTCAACAAGGGGATAAATGGCGAATATGATAGGAACGGCTCCTCTCAAACCAACCCAGGAAACATAAGCTTTATCTTTAAATTGCATTTTTCGAAAAGGAAGCAAACACAAAAATACAGTCAATGGCCGGGCAAAAAATATCATTAAAAAACTAATAATCAGTCCGGGCAAAATTATTGGTATTAATGCATGTGGATTCACAAGTAATCCTAAAGTGAGGAACATAATCAGCTGTGACATCCATGCTAATCCATCAAAAAAATTGAGAGATGAACGTTTGTGAACAAACTTTGAATTACCGATAACCAACCCACCAATATAAACGGCCAGGAAGCCGTTACCTTTAACAAAATAGGTTACAGAAAAAATAAAAATACAGAAAGTAAAAATCAATATTGGATACAAAGAGTCATTCCCGATTTTAATACGGTTGATTATTCTGACTGCCAATTTCCCTAATGAAAAACCAAGCAAAGCACCAATTCCTAGTTGTAAAATTAATGTTCCACCAACTACCCAATAATTTGGAGCATTATTCAGCTTAATCAGATCTATCATTGTGATAACCAGCACATATGCCATTGGGTCGTTACTTCCACTTTCAAGCTCTAGCATAGGGCGAAGGTTATTTTTCAGCTGTAGATTTTTTGAACGGAGAATAGAAAAAACTGAAGCTGAATCTGTTGATGCCATAGTTGATGCCAGCAACAAAGAAGTCAAAAGACCAATTCCAGCTGATGCCATTGTCATTCCCAATATCAACCAGATAATAACACCCGTGATGATTGCAGTTAAAAATACCCCTATAGTTGCCAGTATAACTCCTTGCGCTATTATCGGGCGAATCTCTGAAGTTTTTGTATCTAATCCACCAGAGAAAAGAATTATGCATAATGCAATAGTTCCTATGGCATTTGCAACTTGAATATTTTCAAATTGTATACCTAGTCCATCACTGCCAAACAACATCCCAACCCCTAAAAATAATAATAATGCAGGGACACCAAATCTTGAACTTGCTTTTCCTGCCAATATGCTTAAAAAAAACAATACTGATAAAACTAGTAACACAATCTCAATTTGTAAACTCATATTTTTTATACTATAATCATTTTTATGTCCGCATTGTCTGTCTTTTTACACTTGTTGCCAAC
>JAAZBI010000067.1 GCA_012513875.1 Mollicutes bacterium | reverse complement strand
CCTAAGTTTTCTAACATGGTTTCACCTTCCTATCAAGTAAGAAAAACAATTAATTTAATTGTTCTAATTTCTTTTTTATTTCTTCATCTTTTATTTCAGAAATAAGTTTATTAATCTTTTGTTGATTATTATATAATTTTAACTTCTCTTCATAATTTTCTAATTTTTCTTGAACACTTTTGATACTTTTATGAATAGCGTTGCGACTTACTTGATGATTTTCAGCTATTTCACTCAATGAAAAATTAGAAAAATAATATTCTTCAAAATATAATCTTTCTTTTTCAGTAAATAAATCTCCATAATAATCATATAAAATTGTTAAATATGTTCTATTGTCCATCTTTATCACCTATTACTTCTTTAAATAACCCATAAATATATTCTTCGATATCAAAGCTAACTAAATCAGTCATTTTTTCACCTAAACCTACATATTTAACGGGAATATTAACCGCTTCTTTAATTGCTAAAACAATACCGCCTTTAGCTGTACCATCTAATTTAGTTAAAATTATTCCTGTTACATTAGTTATTTCTTGAAAAGCTTTAGCTTGACTAATACCATTTTGACCAGTAGTTGCATCAATAACTAAAAGAGTTTCATGAGGTGCAGTTGGTATTTGTTTACCAATAACTCGATTAATTTTTTCTAATTCATTCATTAGATTAGTTTTATTTTGCAATCTACCAGCTGTATCTATTAAAACACAATCATAGTTTTCTTCTTTAGCTTTCTTCAAACCATCAAAAATAACTGCCGAAGGATCTGATTCTTGTTCTGAGTTAATAATATCTACCCCTACTTTAGAACTCCATTCTTTTAATTGATCAATTGCTCCAGCTCTAAATGTGTCTCCAGCGATTAATAGAACTTTTTTTCCTGTTGTTTTTAATTGATGAGCTATTTTGGCTATTGATGTTGTCTTACCTACTCCATTAACACCTACAAATAAAAGGACTGTTGGAGATTCGGCTTGAAAATTAATCTTCGATGACAAAGTGTCATTATCTACATATATAATGAATAATTCATCAATAATAATTTCATTTAGCAATGAAGCATCAGTAATATTTTCATTTTTAACTCTTTGTCTTAATCTTTTCATAAAAGAAATAACTGTATTTACTCCAATATCAGCCATGACTAATAAATTTTCTAATTCTTCAAAGTATTCATCTGTTATTTTTTTATATTGAGAATTTAAAAAATTTAATTTATTAAAAAAAGTCTTTCTAGTTTTTGATAAACCTTGATCATATTTGCTAACTTCTTCTTTATTTTGAAATAAATTCTTTAATTTATTAAATATTCCCATTTTTCACCTCAACTAAGATCTTTCCCTTCATTTCTTGAGGAATAGGCATCTCCATTATCGTTAAAATAGTAGGTGCTATATCTCCTAATTTACCATCTTTTACTATATATTTACTATTGCAAACAATAAAAGGCACTTTATTTAATGAATGAGATGTAATTGGTCGATTATTCTCATCAATCATTTCTTCACAATTACCATGATCTGCTGTTAAAATCAATAAT
>JAAZBI010000088.1 GCA_012513875.1 Mollicutes bacterium | reverse complement strand
TTCTGTAAGTTAATGTTTTTCACAAGAACAATTTTACCGAATTTTCGGGTTCCTCGGAACCCGTTTTTTCGTTTTTCGGCATAAAAATAGGGCTGTCACTCAACTTTCGTTTTGAGACAGCCCCTTGGCTAGAAAAATCATACGCCTATATCTAATGTTGGATTTCCTGACATTTGCTTAATATAATCGAAAGTACAGTCAAGTTGTGTTTGGTAAGACAAAATTTTCCGTGGTCAATTATAGACCGGCGGTGATATATGGTGGCTGAAAATAGCGGAACGGTGGCTGGATTTACGCGGAACATTGGATCCCATTCTCCGTAATATTCAGTTGGTCCGGCTGATAGTCATAGAGGATGCGGATAAACTTAGTTGTGTCTTGATCATAAATAGTGATTGAGGGGGGTTATAACAATAATTGAAGTGCATGGACACTTAGGAACTAGAATAATATAATCTAATAGTGATTATCAGCAGAAAAAATTATGCAACAATCTATTATCAGTTATAAGTAAATTAAAGTCTGAGGAGTGTTAAAATGACAACTGATGAGATAAGAAGAATAATAGAGCGCAACAAAAATGATATTGCTTTTATAATTGGTAATGGAATTAATAGATACCCTAATAACCCAAATGCACTTTCATGGGATGACTTATTGATACAATTATGGGAAAGGGTATCATTTCAAACGCTTACAATAAGACCCAAAGGAATTTCAGTAACTGAGTTTTTTGATATCCTAGAACTTGAAAATAAACAAGAAATAAATCTCAAAAAAGAAATATCAAACTTAATGGGAGAATGGGAACCCCTGTCGCAGCATTTAAAAATCATAAACTGTATAAAGGATTTAGATTCTCCAATACTAACCACGAATTACGAGGAATCAATAGCCCGTGTATTTAATTATCAACAATTTAAGACTGAACAAGAGGGTTTTACAGATTTTTATCCATGGAGCACATATCATGGAACAAAACAACTTGAATTGCCCACAGATGGGTTCGGAATCTGGTATATAAACGGAATGATAAAATATCATAGGAGTATTCGTTTAGGATTAAGCGATTATATGGGCAGTGTTGAAAGAGCAAGAAATTTGATACATAAAGGAAGTGAAGAAATACCTTTTTCAGGAAAAAACAAATCAAATTGGAAAGGTTACAAAACCTGGTTGCATATAATCTTTAATAAATCTCTATTTGTTTTTGGATTAGGACTTGAAGAAAATGAAACATTTTTAAGGTGGATTCTCATTGAAAGAATCAAATATTTTAGACAGTATCCGGATAGAAAACATAAAGGATGGTATATAAATATTCGAAGCAATGATGAAATAGACCAAGGTAAAAAGTTCTTTCTGGAGAGAGTTGGATTTGAAGTGATAGATGTTGATAATTATGCAGATATCTATGAAAATATTTGGACTTAAAATAATAAATCTACAATGATGTAGTTATCAAAGAGTAAAACAAGATAGCAAGCAATGCAAGCGTATAGACACTTGCTGATTTTTGGGAGATCCCAAACCCCGGATTAGAAAGGCTCCGTGATGCGTACGAAAAGCCGAAAAATAATGATAGTGATTTTGATCAGCTAATTACATAACAAGATCGGATCGATGATGAGATAAAAGCCCATGGAATCTAAGAACTTTTCGAGATCGAAAACATGGATGAGGAATAAGAGTTGGAGATTGATTGTGAATGGATATTGAAGTGCTTACGCCAAAATTTTTCGCCCTTAACTGTAAGTTCATAGCATCATCAATGACATATGAACATTATTTGATTGAAGTGGTAAACGGATCCTTGTGTTTTTTCAATCAATTTCGCAGCCCTTTTGAGCAGTTTCGACTACAAAAGAATCAATCCAATGGGGAAGACGATGTGTTTTCATCCCGCTATAGCATGGATTTCAAACTACTTGTTGATCAGGATGTTATGAATGCAATGGCTAAGAACAAACCAGATGTTGATTATTCACATAAGAAGGAAGGATTTATCTCTGTTCATGAAAAGAATGATAAAACACCTGTCCCCAATAAAAATATTCTTCTGGAGTTATTAGCGCTTCAAAAAAGCGATTTGAAGTCGGATACATTGAGCAATTCTGTTGTAAAGATTTTGAAAAACTTGCGGAAGAAAAAGAACCTTTTTATTTACTATCCGTATGAGTTTAATTCAAAAGAACAGCTTCCCAATTGCGCTTTTGAAAGAATTTTAAACGCCGCCCTTAACTCGATAATGGAATATCGAGTTAAGGAGCAGCCAGATAACGATACTTTCCTTTGCATAAAGGCTAACCAATGGTTTCTCATTTACGAATGGACTTCAAATGGATTCGTTTTTCGTGATAGTGTGCATGAAATGCTTTGCGGAAATTACCGTGATGCAAGACTATATTCCCTATATTGATACTAAAACCTAGAGAAATTATAGGTTTTTAACACTAAAGAGAAGAGAGGATTTTATTTTCCCCATAACACCACTGAATCATAAAGAAAGCTGTAAATATAATTCTAGAAATTGTTATGTATCTTCATGGCAGAAAATATGTATTCGCGACCGTATTGATTCGTGATTGATGCGCTTCCTCACACCAGCCCAAAATACTTCTCAAAGAATCCCATCAGTCTATCGATGATATTCTGTTTTTTTACTTCTCTGTTGCCACCGCCGAAGCGGGATACCGGCGGCATGATCTTATCGATATCAGTGCCGGTGGTTTTAAGTAGTCCATCGCGGAAGGAGTTGTTGATCAGGCGGCGGGTTTCCTTTTGCTTCAGCTTTTCTTCCGAGATGATATTGGCCAAATCCGATTCCTTTTGTTCCTCAACAAATTTCTTCCAGTCTTGATCAACTTTGGTGGTTGCGTTGACTGTCTGGATGAAATGCTCAATCAGCTCTTTCTTGCTGCGCAGCTGCATGCTGGAGTTGACAGCTTTGTCGATGGAAACCAGAATGCTCTTGTCTGTACAGTTGGACTCATGGAATTTGGCCACCAGCATCAAGATATAATCGATATTGATTTCGACCTGGCGGATCAATTCTATCTCGAAGATAATATCGTCGTTGATTTTTTCTTTGTCGCCTTTTCTGTTTTTTGTCAGATCCTGATAAAGATCGATGTAGATGCTCTGGTAATCCTGGAATTCACGAACAGTCAACAGCTCATTGCCTTCGAAATCATCAAAAGCTGTGAGGATATTTTTCAGACGCAGGACAGTACCAAATAGGCGAATAAAGTCTTTCTGATTCTGCTCGCCCATGATGGCCTGGCCGAGCGGATAGTTTTCCTGCAGTGTTTCAATCAGCTCGGTATAGCCCGGCTGATGTTTGCCATCCTCATCAAAGCCGTTGTAGTAGGACTCATAGTTTTTCAGCAGAACAATACTGCCGGCATCTTTATCGCCAAACAGAGCGATGGCATCGTCTGTCTCTTTTTGCAGATTGCGGAAACATACAATATTGCCAAAAGTCTTAACTGAGTTAAGGATTCGATTCGTTCTGGAAAAAGACTGAATCAGACCGTGCTGCCTGAGATTCTTATCAACCCAGAGCGTGTTAAGTGTCGTCGCGTCAAAGCCGGTCAGGAACATATTGACGACCACCAGCAGATCAATTTCCCTTCGCTTCATACGCAGCGAGAGATCTTTATAGTAGTTTTGGAATTTATCGGATGATGTGTCGAAGTTGGTATTGAAATCAGTGTTATAATCAGCGATTGCAGATTCAAGGAAATCTCTGGATGTCTGATCAAGGCCACTGGTATCGAAATCCTCATCCGGGAAGACATCTTCCGGATCGGCTTCATTTGCACTGTAACTGAAAATTGTCGCGACATTGAGTTTACGGCCACGTTCCGTCAGCTGCCGTTTCAGTTCAAGATAGTATTTTTTAGCGACCGGTATTGAGCTAACTGCCAGGATGGAGTTAAAGCCAGCGACACGCTGCCCCTGAAGCGAGTAGAAGCTACTACGTTTCGTCTTCTGATCGAAGTGATCAAGAATATAGGTGACAACTTCTCGAATGCGCTTAGGATCAGACAGAGCCTTCTCGGTATCAATCGCTGATACGTCTTTGTCCTGCATATCATCTTTTTGTTTGACGGTATTGATGAAGTCGATACGGAAGGGTAGGACATTACCGTCGTTGATGGCATCAACAATTGTATAGGTATGCAGCTTTTCACCGAAAGCCTGCGGTGTGGTTTTAAGGGTGGGATTGCCACCACTGGACGCATTGGCCGCGAAAATTGGTGTGCCGGTGAAGCCGAACAGATGGTAGTTTCGGAAAGCTTTTACGATTTTGGTATGCATGTCGCCGAACTGTGAGCGATGACATTCATCGAAGATGATGACCATATGTTTCTTGTAGACATCATGCTTCTTATTTCTTGAAACAAATATTTCCAGCTTCTGAATGGTTGTGATGATGATATGGGATGTGTCATCTTCCAGCTGTTTTTGCAGAATATTTGTGGATGTATTACTATTGGCAGCGCCCTTCTGGAATCGCTCGTATTCCTTCATTGTCTGATAGTCGAGATCTTTACGATCAACAACGAATAAGACTTTATCGATGTAGGGAAGTGTCGAGGCAATCTGCGCTGTTTTAAACGATGTCAATGTTTTACCGCTGCCGGTTGTATGCCAGATATAGCCACCGGCATCGAGTGTGCCGGTCTTCTTGTAATTCGTCGATATCTCAATGCGTGAGAGGATCCGCTCAGTCGCCGCGATCTGATAAGGCCGCATTACCAGGAGCAGATCTTCAGATGTGAAGACGCAATATTTTGTCAGGACATTAAGCAGGGTATGTTTAGCCAGAAATGTCTTGGTAAAATCGACCAGGTCTGGAATCGCCTTGTTATTGGCATCCGCCCAGTAGGAAGTGAACTCAAAACTGTTACTGGTTTTCTTGCTCTTGCTGCGGCCGCTCTCTTCGTTTTCCCTGATATGACTAAATCTGGTTGTGTTTGAGTAATACTTCGTATGCGTACCATTGGAGATGATGAAAATCTGGACATATTCAAACAGGCCGGAAGTCGCCCAGAAACTATCTCGCTGATAACGATTAATCTGGTTAAAGGCTTCGCGGATGGCGACGCCGCGTCGTTTCAGTTCAGCATGAATTAGCGGCAGACCATTGACGAGTATAGTGACATCGTAGCGTGTATCATGTGAGCCGCCAGCTTCTTCATATTGGTTGATAACTTGCAATCGGTTGTTATGAATGTTCTTCTTATCGATGAGATAGATGTTTTTGGTTGTGCCATCGTCTCGCCGTAGAATCTGCACATGATCGGTTTGAATCTTACGAGTTTTCTCAACAATGCCTTCATTACTGCTGGCAATCCGTTCATTAAAAAACCGACTCCATTCATCATCGGTAAAAGTATAGCGGTTGAGAAGCTCAAGCTGTC